>JAIVHR010000026.1:0-6435 GCA_020200935.1 Sphingomonadales bacterium | reverse complement strand
TCGACATTTTCGACCAGCTTTACGGACTGCCCGACGCCGACTGGATCGGCGTCGGCGCGCCCGACCAACCGCCGCCGCTGCGCGAAACGCCGCCGATGCAGGACCTGACCGGCGGGCGGCGACGACCGGGCGCGGCGCATGAGGCCGATGGTGCGTCCTGACGCGCCTCGCCGCGGTTTCCGGCTGCGCTATCTGGTCGCGGGGTTGCTGCTGCTGGCGCTGATCGTTGCGCTGGTCGGCTGCGCCGGCTTCATGCGCGACCGGCTTTACGAGCCGGGCGAAGGCCTCGCCGCGGTGCCGCAATGGATCGGCGCGCCGCCGCGCGAGATCATCGTCACCAGCGGCGACGGGCTGCGTCTCGCCGGCTATTACTGGCCGCCGGCGGCGGGCGAAGAGGATATCGTCCTCGTCCTGCATGGCCGGCGCGACGGCTACCGCCGGATGGCCGGTTATGTCGAAAGGCTGACGACAAGCGGCCGCGGCGTGCTCGTCGGCTCCTATCGCGGCTTCAACGAGAATCGCGGCGCGCCGAGCCAGACCGGGCTGATCGCCGACGCCCGGGCCTTTTATCGCTACGCCCGCGTGCAGGCCGGCGCGCGAGGCGGCGTCTATGTCTTTGGCCATTCGCTGGGCGGCGCCGTCGCCATCCAGCTCGCCGCGCGCGAGGATCTCGACGGGCTCGTCACGCTCGGCACCTTCACCGATATCGACGCCGCCGCGCCGGTCTATGGCGAGTGGCTGATCCCCGACAAATGGCGCAGCGACGAAGCGCTGGCCGATGTCGAGGAACCCGTCCTCTTCATCCATGGCGCGATCGACGACTATATCACCCCCGACCAGTCCGAGGCGCTCTATGCGGCGGCCTGCGCGCCGGCCTCGATCATCCTTCTCGACGGCCTCATGCACCGGCCCAACTTCCGCATCATCGGCCCGCTGATCACCGGCTGGATCGACGCGCTTGAGGCCGGCGATGTCGCAGGCTGGCGACCGGAGGGCACGACGCGGCGGGAGAGCAAGCCGGCCTGTGGCGCCTGAGCGCGACATATTCTTGCAAAGCTGACAAAGTGGTCACGCAGCGTTGTCAGCGGCTGTTATTTTCTTTCTCATTTGCCTAAGGATATTTTAGCTCGTGGCCTGCGAATCGGAGAGTCTCACGACTCTTCCAACATCGCCAGCAAAAAATCTGGTCAAGGCGCGGATGCGCCCGGGGGACACTGGATCCTGTGCGCCTTGAGCGCTTCATAATGCGGGCGGCAGCGTTCATACAGCGCGCGATAATCCTCCGGCAGCTTGACCGGCCCGCGATCGTCACCCTCGAAACCCGTGCTCTCGATCACCCGGCCGTACCAGTGCGGCGCCCAGATCCCGTCCTGCGGATGCCGCCCCTTCGTCCATGACAGCATCGCCGGGTCCCACGGAATGTCGAGCGCTGCGCAGAGCTTCGGCAGCATTATTTCGGGCGCGTCAAGAATGTCGGCGCCCTCGAGGACCGGCGGCGCGTGGCCCAGCCGATCGGCCTCGATGCGGAAATAGAGATGCAGCCGCTCGAGCCCCATATCCTCGAATGTCACCGCTTCCATCTTCCTGGCATAGCTGGCGATCATCCGCGCCGGATCGCGGATCAGGAAGGCGTGGCGGTGGCCGGCGAGATCGGCGATGCCGACCGGCCCGATCATCTCGGAAGGCATGTGCTTCTGATACCAGATCGCGCTGCCGTCGGGCGGATCGCCGTTGAGCGTCGCGGTTACCGAGCGCCAGTCGCAATCCATGTCGGCGACGATCTCGTCCGCCATCGGGTGGGAAAAGCCGGTCTGGCTCAGATAGGCGCCGTAATAGGGCTCGTCGCTGACGAAACAGTCGGCGCGGCTGGCGAAACTGCGCATCATCGCCGTCGAGATATTGCGCGGCCCCGACCACATGGCGATGCGGATTGTCATCGAGCGCTCCCCCCTCACTGCTCGGAATCCACAAGCACGAAGTCGGCGCCGATACCTGGACAATGCACGCGAGCGCCCATGCTTCGCAGCCAGTCGCAAACCTGGTGATTGGAATTGCGGAACAGGCTGTAATGTTCGTCGTCCTCGACGAAGCGCTCGCCATTTGCATGGCCGATTTCGGTGTCCCGGCGCAGCGCAAAGCGCCGCGACAGCTCGTCATGCAGGTCCGCGGCCGCCGATCGCTCGACCGCGGCGGCGAGCACCTCCGGCGCGCCGGTCGCCGACCGGACGGCCGCGGCATCGGTCCCGGGAATATCGAGGCGACCGAGCGCCGACCGGGGCGAGGCAAAAAGCGCGCGCAATCCGGAGCCGAACGAGCGATCGCGCAATGCGTAATAGTGCCAGTCGCCCCAGAACCATTCGGTCAGCCGGTCTTCGCCGGAGGGAAGCGCCAGGCCGGCATGGCGGCCATAGTCGGTAATATAGACAATCGCCGGGTCGGAGAGGTCCGACGGCGGCACGACGCGCTGCTGGCAGGCGACCAGCAGCGCAAGCAGAGCCGAGAGAAGCAGGAGCCGCCACAGGCGCGGTATTCTGGTGAGGGCGAGAACCATCACGGCCGCGAGCGCATCGGGATGCGGATGATCATCCTATCCCTCTCCCGGAGGGAGAGGGCTGTAAACTCTTAGCGACGAAGGAGCTTAGAGTTTGCTGGGTGAGGGGTTCCGAAGCCAACGATAGGGCGAAACCCCTCATCCAACTCCGCCTAGGCGGCTGCGCCGCCAAGGCTCCGTATCCTTCTCCAACTGGGAGAAGAAGAGTACGGCGCCCTCCCGTCACGGCCGTGTTCTGCCGGCGACATCCTCCTCGAACCGCGCCTTGTAGAGCCGCTGCAGCCGCTCGACCATCGGTCCGCGCGCCTCGGTGAGGATGCGGCCGTCAACCTCGGTGACCGGCACGAGGCCGGCGAAGGTGCCGGTGACGAAGGCCTCGTCGGCGCCGTAGACGTTGGTCAGCGAAAAATTCTTCTCGAAAACCGGAGTGCCCGCGGCGCGGCACAGATCGATCACCGTGGCGCGGGTGATCCCGCCGAGGCAATAATCGCCGCTCGAGGTCCAGACCTCGCCCTTTCTGACGATGAAGAAATGCGTCGAATTGCAGGTCGCGACGAAGCCGTGCGGATCGAGCATCAGCGCCTCGTCGGCGCCGGCTTTCGTCGCCTGGATGCAGGCGGTGATGCAGTTGAGCTTGGAATGCGAGTTGAGCTTGGGATCCTGGACCGTCGGGTCGCCGCGCCGGACATGGACGGTGAACAGCTGGATACCCTTTTCGACCGTCTCGGGCAGCGGCTGTTTATGCTCGGCAATGATGACGACGGTCGCCGGCGACACGACGACGCGAGGGTCCTGGTATGGCGTCGAGCGGATGCCGCGCGTCACCATCAGCCGGATATGGACGCCCTCCTCCATCCCGTTGGCATCGAGCGTCTCGTAAAGCCGCGCCGTCAGCGCCTCGCGCGACAGGCCGATATCCATGTCGATCGCCTTGGCGCCTTCGAACAGCCGGTCGAGATGGGCTTCGAGAAAGGCGATTCGACCCTTATGGACGCGCAATCCCTCCCAGACGCCGTCGCCGAGCATGAATCCCGAATCGAACACCGAGACCGTGGCGGCGGCCCGATCGACCAGTTCGCCGTTGATATTGATACGGATTTCCGCATTGCGCGGATCCTCGGTGAAATCATGCGTCCCCTGGGCCATGGAAAACGGGCTAGGATATGCCGGCCCCTTGCGTCCAGAGCGCCGTGCGAAGGGGCTTAATTTTTCGTTTCGTCGCAACAATGGGGATATGTTCCGTCGACTCAACGCAGCGGGTCAACGACTCGTCGATCATTCGGCCCTGAGATTCGCCAATGAGCAACAATGTTGCTAGCGGCGACTCACATTAACTATCGTTAGGGTCGTAGTGACACAGACGGGGCGGGGATTGTCCGGGCTGATTGCCCGGATACGGAATTATTTTCCGGATCACGAGCTGCATATCCGCTCCGGCGGAAAGCTCCGCTTCATCCGCATTTCCAGCAAATTCCAGATCAGGGCCTTGGCCATCGTCGCGCTGGCACTGTTCAGCTGGCTGGCCTTCACCTTGCTGATGGTCGGGCTGCAGCTGCAGGGCGCGAGCGAGCGTGTGGCGCTCGACCAGCGCGAGCAGCAGGTCGAGGCGACCGAGCAACAGGTCGAGGCCTATCGCGAATCGGTCGAGGACCGGATCGCCAGCGTCGCCGAGCGCCAGCGGATGCTCGACGCGCTCGTCGAACGCCATTTCGGCAATCTCGAACTCGATGAGGACGATGTCGAGCCCGGTGAGGCCGAGCGGATCGCAGCGCCCGAGGGCGAAAAGGGCGCCGCGCTGCTTGCCCGGCTCGAGGCCAACCAATTCGCCTTTGCCCGCCGGCTGCGCGCGGCGGTCGAGGAACAGACCGAGGAAACCGCCGACGCGATTCGCGAATTCGGGCTCGATCCGCGGATGCTGACGCGCCGCGCGATGGGCGGCCCGCTGCGGCCGGTCGCCGCCCGCGACAGCGGCATCGATGAAGAGATCATCGAACTCGAAGTCGCGCTCAACCGGCTCGCGGTGATGGAGCTTTCGTTGCGCGCCATTCCGTCGGCCCGGCCGACGCAGTTTGCGCGCATGACCAGCCCGTTCGGCATTCGCAGCGATCCCTTCAACGGCGGCCGGGCGATGCATACCGGCATCGATTTCCGCGGCAGCCCCGGCCAGGGCATTCTCGCGACCGGAGGAGGCCGCGTTGTGTTCGCCGGACGCAAGGGCGGCTATGGCAATTGCGTCGAGATCGATCACGGTTCCGGGGTCGTCACCCGCTATGCGCATCTTTCGCGCATCGAGGTGCGGCCCGGCCAGCGCGTCGAGCGCGGCGCGCGGATCGGCGGGATGGGCAGCACCGGCCGTTCGACCGCGACTCATTTGCACTATGAAGTGCGTATCAATGGCCGCGCGGTAAATCCGCGGCCGCTATTGGAGGCGGATAGCCATGTTCTCGAAATCCAGTCCCTCATCGCCGCGCGGAGAGATCGAAATGCCGTCGAGCGCGGCTAGCAGCTCGACCTTCTCGGTGATCGGCACCGACGTCAGGGTGTCTGGCGATATCGACGCCAAGGTCGATCTTCATGTCGATGGCGAGGTCGAGGGCGATATCCGCTGCGGCGTGCTGGTGCAGGGCGACAACAGCCGGATCAAGGGCGCGGTCAGCGCCGAACAGGCGCGGATTGCCGGCACCGTCGAGGGCGCGATCACCGCCAACGAACTGATCATCGAAAGTTCGGCGCGGGTGATGGGCGATGTAACCTACGAGAAATTGAGCGTCGCCACCGGCGGCCATGTCGAGGGCCATTTCCGTTACAAGACCGCCGGCACCCTGAAGAAGGAAGAGCCGCAGGCCGGACGCCGCGAGGCCAAAGCGGAAGAGACCAAGCCGCTGCCGAGGCACGAGCCCGAAGCCGCGGCCAAGGACGGCGGCCAGGCGGCGATCATCTAGAGCCGTTCCGATCTACCGATCGTCGTTACCCTGAACCCCTCGGGTCTGCGCTCCTGCCTGCGCAGGAGCACGGCGTCTCCTAAATATGGATCACCCGGCCATAGGCGTCGAGCACGCTCTCATGCATCATCTCGGAGAGCGTCGGATGCGGGAAGACGGTGTGGATGAGCTCCTGCTCGGTGGTTTCGAGCTCGCGGGCGACGGCGTAGCCTTGGATGAGTTCGGTGACCTCGGCGCCGATCATGTGCGCGCCCAATAATTCTCCGGTCTTGGCGTCGAACACCGTCTTGACGAAGCCGTCGGCCTCGCCGAGCGCGATCGCCTTGCCGTTGCCGATGAAGGGGAATTTCCCGACCTTCACCTCGCGCCCGGCCTCCTTGGCCTTGGCCTCGGTCAGACCCACGCTCGCAACCTGCGGCCGCGAATAGGTGCAGCCGGGGATATTGTCGGTGGTAAAGGGATGCGGCTCCTTGCCGGCGAGCTTCTCGACCGCGACGACGCCCTCGTGGCTGGCCTTGTGGGCGAGCCAGGGCGGGCCGGTCACATCGCCGATCGCGAGGATGCCTTCGACATTGGTGCGCCCGAAGCCGTCGACTTCGATATGGCCGTTCTTCGCCGTCTTCACGCCGAGCTTCTCGAGCCCGATATCCTCGGTATTGGGGACGATGCCGATCGCGACGATGGCGTGGCTGAATTCGTCGGACTGGGTCTTGCCCTTGGCGTCCTTGACCTCGGCCTTGACGGACTTGGCGCCGGCTTCGAGCTTCTCGACGCTCGCGCCCGTGAGAATCGTCATGCCCTGCTTCTTGAGGGTCTTTTCCATATGCGCCGAGACATCCTCATCCTCGACCGGAAGCACGCGCGGCAGCATCTCGACGATCGTCACCTCGGCGTCGAGATCGGAGTAGAAGCTGGCGAATTCGACGCCGATCGCACCCGAGC
>JAIVHR010000141.1 GCA_020200935.1 Sphingomonadales bacterium | reverse complement strand
GTGCGGACCGCGAGCGGCATCTCCTCGCGCCAATCCTCGATCAGCCGATAGGCCTCGATGCCGAGCGAGTCGGCGCCGAGTTCGGGATGCTGGGCGAGCAGATCGACAAGCTGGCGCCAGATGGTTATGCGCGCATCGCGGCCGTCGCGCGGCAGCGCCAACACCGTGGCAAGCATCCTGTTCGACCGCATTTTCGCCCTTCTTGCGGCCCGCGATGAGGCGAACCGACCGGGGCCGGGATAGCCGCTGCCAATGGTTAACAAAAGCCGGATATTCGACGCGTTCGATCTTGGGACAATTGCTTTCCCGAGACAGATAATTATAAGGAAATGGCTGGTTACGGAAGGAAATTAACGATGAGCGGGAAATCATCGATCGACGAGATTGATCGATTCATTCTCGATACGCTGCAGCGCGAAGGCCGGATCACCAATGTCGAACTGGCGCGCCGCGCCGGGCTGACCGCGCCGCCCTGCCTGCGCCGCGTTCGCGCGCTCGAAGAGAGCGGCATCATTGAAAGCTATCACGCGAAGCTCGATCCGCGCACGCTCGGCTTCGGCATAACGGTCTTCGCGATGGTCAGCCTCAAGAGCCAGGCGGAGGAGGATCTGCGCTTTTTCGAGGAGCATATCCGCTCATTGCCGCTGGTTCGCGAATGCCACATGCTCAATGGCGAGATCGACTTCATCCTCAAGGTCGTCGCGCGTGACCTTCAGCATTTCCAGGATTTTCTGACATCGGAGCTGACGACGATCCCCAATGTCGAGAGCGTCAAGACCTCGCTGACGATCCGCACCGCCAAGTCCGAGCCCGGCGTGCCGATCGACCAGAGAGGATAGACCCGCGGCGATTCACTCGCCGGCGGGCGTCACTGCATTGGCAGCCGGTATCGGCAAGCTGTCGGCATAGATCCCCCAGAAGCGCGCCATCCAGCCGCGATCGCCGCCGACCTGATCGAGCGCGGCGCGCGCCTCGGCGGGGCTGCCGATGAGCGCCAGCGCCATGCCGAGCCGGCTGTTGACGAGCGCGGCATCGACGCCGCCCTTTTCGAGCGCCGTGCGATAGAGAGCGGCGGCCTGGGCATAATTGCCGAAGCCGAGATAATCGTCGGCGACCGCCAGGGCGTCGGCCCCCGTCGCCGCACCCTGGGCCGCCGTCGCCCGCTGATCGAGCCGGCCGCGCGCCGCATCGGCGGTGCGCTGGGCGGTGCGCAGCAAGCCGTTGATCACGTCGTTGGTCCCGTCGAGCATATTCGCCGCCCGCCCGGCCTCGATCACGCGCACGACCTCGCCCGGCTGCTGGGCGGCGGCCGCCGCCTGAGCATAGTCGCGATAGTCGGTCTCGCCAAACAGCGCGCCGGTCGCCGATTGCAGCCGCCAGCTGTCGAGCGCGGCGATCGGATCGGGATTGCCGATGTCGCGATAATAGTTCAGCACGTCGCGCCAATTGCGGGCGCTCGGATAGCCGCGCACCAGCTGCTGGCTCAATTCGGTCGCCTTGGCCGGATTGCCGACGCGCTGGGCGAGATCAATCGCGCGGCGGTACCAATCGACGGGAACAGGCTGGCCGCCGCGCTCCATGATCGAGGCGGCCTGTTCATAGAGCTGCAA
>JAIVHR010000025.1 GCA_020200935.1 Sphingomonadales bacterium | reverse complement strand
GCGCGTTCCTTGACCTCGGGCGCCATGCCCCTGCCGGTATCGGATATCGACAGCCGGACTTCCTCGCCCTGGGCGCCGGTGACGTTGCGGGTGGCGATGGTCAAGGTGCCGACGCCGTCCATCGCGTCGCGCGCGTTGAGCGCCGCGTTGAGGATCAGATTGTGGAGTTGCTGCGGATCGACCTCGACCTGCCAGAGCCCGGGCTGCGGCGCCTTGAGCACCGCGACCCTGAGACCCAGCGTGCGGCGCAGCATCTCGGTTATCTCGGCGATGACACCGTTGATGTCGGTCGGTTTGGGCTGGAGCGCCTGGCGGCGGCCGAAGGAAAGCAGCTGGCCGGTCAGTTCGGCCGCCCGGTCGGCGGTCTCGACGATCGCCTCGATATGCCGTGCGCGCTTGTGTTCGGGCAGCTCCGCATTCTGCAGCAATTCGGCCGAGCCGCGAACGACGGTCAGCAGATTGTTGAAATCATGGGCGATGCCGCCGGTCAGTTCGCCGAGCGAACGCAGCTTTTCGGACCGGTCGAGGGCTTCGTGCGCCTCGGCGAGTTCCTCGGCGACCGTCGCCTCGGCGGTCACGTCGCGGACCAGCTTGGTATAGCCGACCAGCCGCTTGTCGCCATCGAATACCGGCTGGATCAGGATATGCGCGCGAAACCTCGTGCCGTCCTTGCGGACCCGCCAGCCGTCACACTCGTAACGGCCGTCCTCGAGCGCGGATTTCAAGGCGAGCGCGGGCCTGCCGATTTCCCGATCCTCGTCGCTATAGAAGCACGAGCAATGGCGGCCGACGATCTCCTCGGCGCGATAGCCGGTCATCCTTTCGGCCCCGGCATTCCAGCTCGAAACGCGGCCCTCGGGATCGAGCGGGTATGGCGCATCCATCGCCGGGTGCCGTCCTTGCGGACCCGCCATCCCTCGCCCTCGCTTCGGCCCTGCTCGGCCGCGCATTCGAGCTCCTGCCAGAAAGTCCTGAGTTCGCGCTGCTCCTCGGGCAGGAACTCCTCGAAACACCGCCCGACCAGCTCGCGGCGCGTCAACGCCTTCATGTTGGAGGACACCGCTTCCCAGCGCGTGCAGACGCCCTCGGCATCGAGCGAAAACAAGGCGAGATCGCCGAATTCGCTGATCAGATCGGCGACGCGTCGATCATCGATCAAGCGGCCGTCGGATTTGCCCCCGGATTTCATCGGAAAAGCGGTAACGACTAATGGTTTCCAACAGCTTACCGGCCAATCCTTGCAGCGCGTCGGTTCGAGCGTATATCGGCCGCATGAACAGCGACAGACAAGGCAATGACTGGCACGGAACGACGATTCTCGGGGTCCGTACCGGAAACAAGGTCGTCCTCGCCGGCGACGGACAGGTTTCGATGGGCGACACGATCATCAAGCCCAACGCGACCAAGGTACGGCGGCTCGGCGAGGGCCATGTGATCGGCGGCTTCGCCGGCGCGACGGCCGACGCTTTCACTCTGTTCGAGCGGCTGGAGAAGAAGCTCGATCAGCATCAGGGACAGCTGATGCGCGCCGCGGTCGAGATGGCCAAGGACTGGCGGACCGACAAATATCTCCGCAACCTCGAAGCGATGATGATCGTCGCCGACAAGGATACGACGCTGATCCTGACCGGCAAGGGCGATGTGCTCGAGCCGGCCGACGGGCTGGCGGCGATCGGCTCGGGCGGCAATTACGCCCTCGCCGCCGCGCGCGCGCTGCTCGATTATGAGGACGATGCCGAGACGATCGCGAGAAAGGCGATGAAGATTGCCGCCGAGGTCTGCGTCTATACCAACGGCGAGCTGACGATCGAAGCGATCGACGGTTGATCGCGCGCCGCAACCTCCCATCTTCGCGCCAGCTTCGCACCCCATTGAAACGGCACACAGTATGACCGACGCGCTCACCCCCAAAGCCATCGTCGCCGCGCTCGACGAACATATCGTCGGCCAGAAGGACGCCAAGCGCGCGGTCGCCGTGGCGCTCCGCAATCGTTGGCGACGGCAGCGCGTGTCGGAGGATCTGCGCAACGAGATCACGCCCAAGAACATCCTGATGATCGGGCCGACCGGCTGCGGCAAGACCGAGATTTCGCGCCGGCTGGCGAAGCTCGCCGATGCGCCCTTCGTCAAGGTCGAGGCGACCAAATTCACCGAGGTTGGCTATGTCGGTCGCGATGTCGAACAGATCGCCCGCGATCTCGTCGAAGAAGCTATCCGGCTCGAAAAGGATCGCCGCCGCGAGGCGGTGCGCGAGGACGCCTCCAAGGCGGCGATGGAGCGGCTGCTCGATGCGCTGACCGGCAAGAATGCGAGCGAAGCGACCCGCGAAAGCTTCCGCCGGCGCATCATCGACAATCACATGAACGATACCGAGGTCGAGATCGAGGTCGAGGACCAGCCCAACATGCCCTTCGAGATCCCCGGCATGGGCGGCCAGGTCGGCATGATCAATCTCAGCGACATGATGGGCAAGGCGCTCGGCCAGAGGCCGAAGAAGCGCCGCAAGATGCGGGTTGCCGAGGCCTGGGACAAGCTGGTCGAGGAAGAGTCGGACAAGCGGCTCGACGAGGAGGATGTCGCGCGAACCGCGCTCAGGGACGCCGAATCGAACGGCATCGTCTTCCTCGACGAGATCGACAAGATCGCGGTATCCGAACACCGTAGCGGCGGATCGATCAGCCGCGAAGGCGTCCAGCGCGATCTGCTGCCGCTGATCGAGGGCACGACGGTGGCCACCAAATACGGGCCGATGAAGACCGACCATATCCTCTTCATCGCCAGCGGCGCCTTCCATACCGCCAAGCCCAGCGACATGCTGCCCGAATTGCAGGGCCGCCTGCCGATCCGCGTCGAACTGCGCGCTCTGACTGAAGAGGATTTCGTCCGCATCCTGACCGAGACCAAGGCCAACCTGCCCGAACAATATCAGGCGCTGATCGCCACCGAGAATGTCGAGATCGAATTCACCGCCGATGCGATCGCCAAGGTCGCGCACCTCGCCGCCGAGGTGAACGCCCAGATCGAGAATATCGGCGCGCGGCGGCTGCAGACGATGATGGAGAAGCTCGTCGAGGAAGTCAGCTTCGCGGCGGGGTCGGAGGAACGCGTGGACAAGCTGGTGATCGACGCCGATTATGTCGATAAGCAGCTCGCCAAGGTGGCGCGGGATACCGACCTCAGCAAGTATGTGCTTTGAGCCTTCGGCAGGTTTGCGACCAACCTACTCGGTAAGCTAGGCCGCGCCGATGCCGTTCAGCTTCCTTGCCCGCAATCGTCCGGTGGCGATCGCCGTGTATGCCGGGTTCCGGAATGCCGAGCGGCTCCATCTACGCTGCCGCGTGCTGCGGCGCGAACCGATCGATTGGCAGGCGCATACCTGGCCGCGCAAGATGATGCGGCTGTTGCGGCTTTTCGCCTCGCACGAAGTGCCGGGCGCGCGCGTCAGGCTTGCCGGTTTCGGGTGCCGGGCAGAGGCCATCACCGACCGCGAGGGCTTCGCGCTGTTCGAGCTTGAGCTTGCAGACACGTCCCTGCCGCGCCAAGCGCAATGGGACACCGTCGAACTGACTCTTCCCGATCACGACCATCGGGTCGAGGCGCCGGTGCTAGCCGCCGGGACCGATGGCCGCCTCGGCGTGATCTCCGATATCGACGACACGATCATCGAGACCGGCGCGCATGATTTCGCGAGGAACTGGCGGCGCGTGTTGATGCAAATGCCGGGCGACCGGGTGCCGGTTCCGGGCGCGGCCGATCTCTATTCCCGGCTGGCGAGCCTCGGGCCTGGCGAGGCGGGGCCGATCCGCCGCCCGTTCTTCTATATCTCTTCGAGCCCGTGGAATCTCTACGGCTTTCTCGAGGAATTCATGCGCCAGCATGCGCTGCCCAAGGGGCCGATGCTGCTCCGCGACTGGGGGCTGAACCGGGCGACCCTGGGCCGCTCGAGCCACGGCGCGCACAAGACCCGGGCGATCGAGACGATCCTCGATTTCTATCCCGACCACCGTTTCATCCTGCTGGGCGACGACACCCAGGGCGACGCCGAGGCGTATGCGACGGCGGTGCGCGACTATCCGGGCAGGGTCGCCGCCGTCTTCATCCGCATGGCCGGCCCCGAGCCGCCAAGCGGCGCGCGGCATGACGCACTCGAGGCGATCCGCGCGGCCGGCACGCCGGTCTGGACCGGCAGTGCCTATGACGAGGGTCACCAGCTGCTCGATACGCTCGGCCTCGATCGCGACCCACAGGCCGAACAACTGGTCGAGGCGACCGAACCGGAGGTTTAGCCCGCGCGGCGAACGGAGCCCTTGTGGGCACCGACCGATCGGTTCCCGGACCGCCGACGGCGATTGTTGCCACCGGGACGACCCTGGCCGCCGCGCGGACGGCCGTGCTCCTGGCTCTCGCCGCGGCGCTTGGGTGCAGCCTTGGGAAGCTTCGCGGCCGCTTCGACGAAGCCTTCCGGTAACGGCTTCTTTTCGAGCCGGACTCCGGTCAGCCGTTCGATATCCTTGAGATAAGCGCGCTCGTCGTCATTGTTGATGAAGCTGACCGCGATACCGCTGGCGCCGGCGCGCGCGGTGCGGCCGATGCGGTGGACATATTGCTCGGGCACATTGGGCATGTCGAAATTGAAGACATGGCTGACCGCCGGGATATCGATCCCGCGCGCGGCGATGTCGGTCGCGACGAGATAGCGGATGCGTCCCTCGCGAAACGCACCCAGCGCCTTCTCGCGCTGCGGCTGGCTCTTGTTGCCGTGAATCGCCGCGACGCCGATACCGGCTCCTTCGAGGAAGCGGACGATGCGGTCGGCGCCATGCTTGGTGCGGCTGAAGATCAGCGCGCGCTCGATATCCTGATCGCGCAAGGTCAGCGTCAGCAGCGCCTGCTTTTCGCGCTGCTCGACGAAAGTCACGAACTGGTCGACGCGCTCGACGGTCGTCGCCTGCGGGGCAACCGAAATCTCGACCGGATCGTCGAGAAAGCCGCCCGCGAGCGAGCGGATCTTCTGCGGCATGGTGGCCGAGAAGAACAGGCTCTGGCGTTTGTTCGGCAACAGCTTCTCGATCCGCTTAAGCGCGTGGATGAAACCGAGATCAAGCATCTGGTCGGCCTCGTCGAGGACGAAGATCTCGGTCCTGTCGAGATTGAGCGCGCGCTGGTCGACGAGATCGAGCAGCCGTCCGGGCGTGGCGACGAGAATGTCGACGCCGCCTTCGAGCCGGCGCTTCTGCTTGCCGACGGGAACCCCGCCGAACACCGTCGTCACCGACAGATTGAGATATTTCGCATAGAGACGGAAATTATCCGCGATCTGGCTGGCCAGCTCGCGGGTCGGCGAGAGGATGAGCATGCGGCAGGCTCTGTGCGGCCGCGCCACAGGATTCTCGGCGAGATAATGGAGCGAAGGCAGCGCGAAAGCAGCGGTCTTGCCGGTGCCCGTCTGGGCGATGCCGCACAGATCGCGGCCTTCGAGCAGAACGGGAATCGCCCGCGCCTGGATCGGCGTCGGGGCGCCGTAATCCTTGGCGGCAAGAGCACGCAACAAGGGCTCGGCGAGGCCGAGATCGGAAAATTGAGTCATGGGTAAACTTCCAGAAAATATCGCCGCGCGCCGAATTGGCGCACGGAGAGCGGGTTATGAAACGACCCGCGTGATCAGGAAGCCTCGAGAAAAAATGCCTAACGAAAACCGGTCGCCCCAATCGGGCATTCACGCACCGGGTTTGGCCGGATATGCCGGCCCTTCATTCGGTCAAGGCCCCAGATAGGGGTTAATCGTTAAAAGAGAAAGAGCGAGGCGCATTTTTATTTCGCGCCCGACTCAAATTATATCAACGGGCTCATTCCTCCGGCGGCTTGCGGAAGCGGTAGACGAAGCGGTCGGTACGGCCGCGGATCGCGGGGTCGAACACATTCACTTCATGCGTGTCCTCGGGATTGCGCAGCAAATCGGATTCTTCCTCGTGCACGAAGCCGGCTTCTTCCATCGCCGCGCGGACCACCTGCGGATCGATGCGATGCAGCCGGCCCACCTCGCCGCGCGGGTCGGCGGCATCGGTGCCGACATGATCGACCACGCCGACGATCCCGCCGGGCTTCATTCCGGTATAGAGCGCGGCGAGGAAATCGGCCGGTTCGGTGCGAGGCAAGGCGGGCGGGTTTTCATGCCACAGATCGTGCAGCACCATATGGAACAGCGCGAAATCGAAGCTGTTCGGCTCGAAAGCGGCATCGGCAAATTCGACATCCAGCCGTTCCGCATTCGGCAGTCTTTCGGCGCCATAGCCGCGCCGTTCGAACACCGGCCCCAGGCTATAGGCTTCGACGACGCCTGGCGGGTTCTGGCCGACGACATGCCCCTCCGGACCCACGGCGCGCGCCATCAGCTCGGTATAATAGCCGCCGCCCGCCATCACATCGAGCACCCGGTCCCCCTCTTCGAGGCCGAGAAACTGGAGCACGGCTGCGGGCTGCCGGCTCTCATCCATCGCCGTGTCGGGCTCGGATCGGTCGGCATTGGCCACCGCCGCTTCGACGGCCGCAGGCTCGGCCTGCACGACAGCCGGCATCGACAGCAGCAAAAGGGCCGCTGCAAGGCTTTTCCAGTTTTTCATGATTCCCCTCCCTCGACAGGCGACCACCCTATCGCAAGTCGTCGAAGCGGAAAAGTCCAGGTCGGCTTGATCCGCGCGCGCCGCTGCCCCACATTCGAACCATGCTGATCGAGACCGAACCGACGCCAAACCCGGCAGCCCTCAAATTCCTTCCCGGCCGGACGGTCATGGAGAGCGGCACCCGCGATTTCGCGGCGCCGGAGGAGGCCGAAGCATCGCCGCTGGCCGAAGCGCTTTTCGGCCTCGGCGACGTGGTCGGCGTCTTTTTCGGGCGCGACTTTGTTTCGGTGACCGCCGGCGAAGGCGTCGATTGGGCACATCTCAAGCCCGACGTGCTGGCGATATTGCTCGATCATTTTTCGAGCGAGGCGCCGCTGTTCAAGCCGGGCAGCGCGGCCGAGATCGCGGTTCCCGCCGACGAACAATTGAGCCGGTCACCGAGAGCCAGATCCGGCTGATCTACGACCTGCTCAAGATGGGGCCGACTTCGGCCAACCAGCAGCCGGCGCGCTTCGTCTGGTGCATGAGCCGGGAGGCGAAAGACACGCTCGCCGATTGCGCGACCGGCGCCAATCCGCCCAAGATCAAGGCCGCGCCCGCCGCCGTCGTTATCGGCATGGATCCCGATTTCCACGAACAGCTGCCCTGGCTGTTCCCGCATACCGACGCCAGGAGCTGGTTCGAGGGCGATCCCGAAGGTCGGATGGATCACGCCTTCCGCAACAGCTCGCTCCAGGGCGCCTATTTCCTCATCGCCGCGCGCGCGATCGGCCTCGATACCGGCCCGATGTCGGGCTTCGATCACGCCAAGGTCAATGCGGCCTTCTTCGCCGACACCAACCACAAGGCGAATTTTATCTCGACGCTCGGCTATGGCGACGAATCGACGATCTTCGATCGCAGCCCCCGCCCCGATTTCGAGACCTTCAACCGCATCGTCTGACGGCCGGCGATGGAGCTTGTCATCGACACCGCGACCGATGCCTGCTCGGTGGCGCTCATCGACAAGGGCCAGGTCGTCGCCGAGCGCCACGAAGAAATCGGCCGCGGCCATGCCGAACGGCTGCTGCCGATGATCGCCGAATTGCCCGACGGCGGACGCCCCGATACGATTATTGTCGATTGCGGCCCCGGCAGCTTCACCGGCGTCCGAGTCGGGATTGCCGCGGCGCGTGCACTCGGCTTGGCATGGCGGATCGACATTACCGGCTATACTTCCCTATCGCTGCTCGCCGCAGCGGCATTGGCCCGGCGCCCGACTTTGGATACACTCGCCGTCGCCATTCCGGCCGGCCATGGAGAAGTGTTTCTGCAGCATTTTTCGTCCTTCCCGCTCGCCGATTGCGGACCGCTCGTGTCGCTGCCGCCGGAGGAGGCGGCGAAGCGAATCGACGCGCCGCTGATCGTCGGCAAGGCGGCGGCGGAGCTGGTCGCTCTCGGTGCATCCGCCGAAGCACGTGACATGCTGCCGCGTGCCGCCGAGATGATCCATCTCCCGCAGGATTTGAAGCGCATGCCGCCGCAACCGGTCTATGGCCGGCCGCCCGATGCGAAGCCCATGCGATGAGCACCCTGCAGCTGCCCGATATCGGATTGCGGCCGGGAAATTCGCGAACTCTCGACGATATCATGCAAGTGATGGAAGAAGCCTTCGATCCGGATTTCGGCGAAGCCTGGTCGCGCGCGCAATGTCAGGCGATCCTGGGTCGCGACGGCGTCTGGTCGACGCTTGCATGGGTCGGCAACCGAGTCGCCGGTTTTGCGCTCGCTCGCCTGATCGTCGACGAAGGCGAATTGCTCTTGCTCGGAGTCCGCCCCTGTTTTCGCCGCATGGGGGTGGGCCGGCTGCTGCTTCGGCATACCGGGGCCGAGGCCGCCGAGCGGGGCGCGACAAAGCTTCATCTCGAAGTGCGGGATGGAAATTCCGCCGGCGAACTCTATGAATCGGAAGGCTTTCTGCCGATCGGCCGAAGACGGGATTATTATCGTAGTCGCAACCACGGCACTTGCGATGCAATCACGCTCGCGCTGCCGCTGGGCAGGAGAAAATATGATCATCCCAAACTGGGATAGTTGCTTTCCTGCAACGAGGTATGCAATAAGTGAAGCAATCGCAAAAGATTTGCGATTACTTACCTCAAACACAATATAAAAGAGATCGCGAGATGACTGAACAAATCGAAATGAATGAGGCACTTATAACACTGACGGCAGACATCGTATCCGCCCATGTCAGCAACAATAGCGTGGCAGTATCCGATCTTCCGCTGATTATCCAAAGCGTTCACGAGGCACTTACCGATCTCGAAAAGAACGCCAAAGCGGAAGAGAAGCCTGAACCGGCGGTGCCGATCCGCTCCTCGATCAAGCCCGACTATATTGTCTGTCTCGAGGACGGCAAGAAGCTCAAGATGCTGAAACGCCACTTGCGCACCCATTACGACATGACACCCGAAGACTATCGCCAGAAATGGGGCCTCAATGCCGACTATCCGATGGTCGCGCCGAATTACGCAGAGCAGCGGCGCCAGCTGGCGAAGAAGATCGGCCTCGGCCGCAAGCCCAAGGGCAGCACCAGCAAGAGCACCGGCAAGAGCACGACGGCGAAAAAATAGACCTGTCGGTGATTCACGCCACGAGGGGCGGTCGGCGTGCCGGCCGCCCCTTCTCTTTGCAGGTGGCCACATATTCATTACACCGGTCGCATGAATCGCAAAATCGACGTCGAAGCGCTGTGCGCCGAAAAGGGTCTGAGGATCACCGAGCAGCGCCGGGTGATCGCCAAGGTGCTGTCCGAGGCCGAGGACCATCCCGACGTCGAAGCGCTGCATGCGCGCGCCTCGGAGATCGACAGCGGCATTTCGATCGCGACCGTCTACCGCACCGTCCGGCTGTTCGAGGATGCGGGAATTCTCGAGCGCCACGATTTCGGCGACGGCCGGGCGCGCTATGAAGCCGCGGCCGAGGAGCATCATGATCATCTGATCGATGTCGAGACCGGCAAGGTGGTCGAATTCGTCGATGAGGAGCTCGAGGAGCTCCAGCGCCGGATCGCCGAGCGGCTCGGCTACAAGCTCGTCGATCACCGTATGGAGCTGTACGGCGTGTCGCGGGAGCGCGACCGATAGTCCGGCTTGCGCGGCAAATTTCTCGCTTTTTCTGGCTTTTCGGGCTGATTCTTTTCTGCGTCCCGATGCATTTGCTGTGGCGGGTGTTCGGCCGCCATTCGCCCTGGCCACGGCGCTTTCTCGGCTGGTGCGCGCGAGCGCTCGGCGTGCGAGCCCGGATCATCGGAGAGCGTGTCGAAGGTGCGGCATTGTTCGCCAGCAATCATTTGAGCTGGCTCGATATCCTGCTGGTCGGCGGCGCGACCGGCGCTTCCTTCGTCTCCAAGGACAGCGTGCGCAACTGGCCCGTCGCCGGCCGCCTCGCGACGATGGTCGGCACGATCTATATCACCGCCGAGGACCGCCGCGCCGCAGGAGCACAGGTTTTTGCCGGACCCGATGACCATCGCAAGGAACTCGCCTACAAATCCGAGATTTCGGTGGCCCGGGCGCTCGGCCGCGAACCGGCCAGCGTACCGGCGTGAGTGGCGGACATTCGGAACGCCACCCGCCGGTCGGCGTGCTCGGCCCATTGCGTTTTCTTTTCCGGCTTCTGGCGCTGGTCCTCTTGCTGCTGCTCCTGCTTCCCTTCCATTATCTCTGGCGGCTGTTCGGCGCGATTTCGCCCTGGCCGCAGCGCTTCCTCGTCGGCGCCGCCTGGATCTGCAATTTGCGGATCGCCAAGGAGGGCATTCGTCTCAAGGAGAACGTTTTTTATGTCGCCAATCATCTGAGCTGGCTCGACATACTGATCCTCGGCAGCGCGACCAATACCGCCTATGTGGCGCAGGACGGCATCGCCAAATGGCCGGTGGTCGGATGGTTGGCCAAGCTCAACCACACGATCTTCGTGTCGCGCGCCGATCGGCTCGGCGTGGCCGAGCAGATCGCGCAGCTGAAAGAAGCGCTGCACGATCACCAGCCGGTGACGATCTTTCCCGAGGGCACGACGACCGACGGATGCAGCCTCCGGCCTTTCAAGCCCACCCTGTTCGCGGTGCTTTCTCCGCCCCCGCGGCCGATGCAGGTCCAGCCGGTGCTGCTGGATTTCTGCGGCGAAGGTCCGGAAATCGCCTGGATCGGAGAAGAAACCGTGACCCGCAATGCCTGGCGCGTGCTCTGCCGGCGGATGGCCGAACTTCTAGAGGACAAGGGACTGACCCGCGCGGCCGATGCCGACACGGCGGATCTGGTCGTGCTCAATACCTGCCATATCCGCGAAAAGGCCGCCGAGAAGGCCTATTCGGATATCGGCCGGATCGCCAAGCGCGCAGGCAACGACAAGCCGATGATCGCGGTCGCCGGCTGCGTCGCCCAGGCCGAAGGCGCCGAAATTCCGCGCCGGGCGCGCGAAGTCGATATCGTCGTCGGTCCGCAGGCCTATCACCATCTGCCCGAACTGGTCGCCAAGGCGACCAAGGGCGAGACCGCACTCGATACCGACATGCCGGTCGCCTCCAAATTCGGCGCGCTGCCGAAGCGCGCGAAGCAGGCGCCGAGCGCCTTCTTGACCGTTCAGGAAGGCTGCGACAAATTCTGCACCTATTGCGTCGTCCCCTATACGCGCGGCGCCGAGGTCTCCCGGCCCTGGAACGCGATCCTCGACGAGGCCCAGGCGCTCGTCGATGCCGGGGCGAAGGAGATCACGCTGCTCGGCCAGAATGTGAATGCCTGGGCCGGCGAAGACGGTCAGGGCTGCACACAGGGGCTCGACGGCCTGATCCGCGCGCTCGACGCGATCGAGGGCCTCGCCCGCATCCGCTACACGACGAGCCATCCCAACGACATGACGGAGGGGCTGATCGCCGCGCATGCCGAGGTCGGCAAGCTGATGCCCTATCTGCATCTTCCCGTGCAATCGGGCTCCGATGCGATCCTCAAATCGATGAACCGCAGCCACACCATCGAAAGCTATCTCGCGACCCTCGAACGGGTGCGCGCGGCGCGGCCCGACATCGCGATCTCGGGAGACTTCATCGTCGGTTTCCCGGGCGAGAGCGATGCGGATTTCGAGGCGACGCTCGATATCGTTCGCGCGGCGAACTACGCCCAGGCCTTCTCCTTCAAATACAGCCCGCGCCCCGGCACCCCGGCAGCCGAGATGGACGACGCATTCGTCGCGCCGCAAGTCGCCCACGAACGGCTCCAGCGGCTGCAGGGTTTGCTCAACAAACAGCAGCAGGCGTTCAACGGGGCGAGCGTCGGGCGGCGGACGACCCTGCTGCTCGAGCGCGATGGCAAGAAACCCGGCCAGCGGATCGGCAAGTCGCCCTGGCTGCAATCGGTGCATGTCGAGACCGATGCGCCGATCGGTTCGCTGGTCGAGGTCGATATCGTCAGCGCCGGCCCGAACAGCCTCGGCGGCGCGCTGCCGGAAAGGGAGGCCGCTTGAGCGCCAAAAAATCCGCCCAGAAGCTCGCCGGCCAGAAGGTCCGCGTCGATCTGGAATTCGACAACGCCCAGCTGCTCGGCCCGCTATTCGGCGAGTATGACCAGAATCTGGTGGCGATCGAGAACCGGCTCGGCGTCTATATCGCCGCGCGCGGCAACAAGATCTCGATCGAGGGCGATGCCGAAAGCGCGGCCCGCGCTCGCGATGTGCTGAAGGGCCTCTATAACCGCATCGCCCAGGGCCAGGAGATCGATTCGGGCGCGGTCGAGGCGATCATCGCAATGTCGGCCGAACCGGTGCTCGACGGCCTGATCCACAGGGAAGTCGCCGAACCGCCCAAGGTGATGATCCGGACGCGCAAGAAGACCATCGTCCCGCGCTCGGTCACCCAGACGCGCTATATGGAAGCGCTGGCGCGCGACGAGCTGATCTTCGCCTTGGGCCCGGCCGGGACCGGCAAGACCTATCTCGCCGTGGCGCAGGCCGTTCATCAGCTGATTACCGGATCGGTCGATCGGCTGATCCTGTCGCGCCCGGCGGTCGAGGCCGGCGAACGGTTGGGCTTTCTCCCCGGCGACATGCGCGAAAAGGTCGATCCCTATCTGCGCCCGCTTTACGACGCCCTCTACGACATGCTGCCGATCGAGCAGGTCGAGCGGCGGATCGCAAACGGCGAAATCGAGATCGCGCCGATCGCCTTCATGCGCGGACGAACGCTCGCCGATGCTTTCGTCATCCTCGACGAGGCGCAGAACACGACCGCGGCGCAGATGAAGATGTTCCTGACCCGCTTCGGCGAGAACAGCCGGATGGTGGTCTGCGGCGATCCCAAGCAGATCGATCTACCGGGGGAAGGCGTCAGCGGTCTTGCCGACGCCGTCTCGCGGCTTGAAGGTCTCGAAAGCATCGCCACGATCCGCTTCGGAACCGGCGACGTCGTCCGCCATCCGATCGTCGGCCGGATCGTCGAGGCCTATGAGGGCGCTGGATGATCGAGACCGCGCTCCAGCGCAGCGAACAATGGCCCGACGACATCGACTGGGAGGGACTGGCGCAGAAGGCCGCGATAGAGGCGATACGCCGGACTCCTCATGGTGACCTCATCGACCGGACCGTCGCGGTCGAAATCTCGATCCGGCTGACCGACGATGACGAAGTCCATACGCTCAATCGCCAGTATCGCGACAAGGACAGACCGACCAATGTCCTGTCCTTCCCGATGGTCCAGCCCGACATGCTCGACGGCCTTGCCAATAGCGACGATGGCGAGGTGCTGCTCGGCGATCTGGTTCTCGCCGCCGGGGTATGCCGTAGCGAGGCCGAGGAGAAGGGCATTGCGCTCGCCGACCATGCCGCCCATCTGCTTGTCCACGGCGTTCTGCATTTGCTAGGCTACGACCATGAACGCGGCGAAGCCGATGCCGAGGCCATGGAGGCGCTCGAATGCGAAGCACTCGCCGCGATGGGCATCGCCGACCCGTATCGGATGCCGCCAAGTTTGGACGAGGTATAATTCAGAATAATGCCCGAGGAATCGAGTAGCACCGCCCCCGCCGACAATGGCGGTGGGCGATTATGGAAAGGGCTTCGCGGCCTTCTCTTCGGCGACGACGGCGAATCGAGCCTGCGCGACGAACTCGAAGCGACGATCGACGAGCATAGCGAGCAGCCGCCGCCGGACGGAGACCTTTCGCCGGTCGAGCGGCAAATGCTGAAGCGGCTGCTCCATTTCGGCGAGAGCACCGCGGACGATGTCTGCGTGCCGCGCGCCGATATCGTCGCGGTCGAGGAGAGCGAAAGCTTCGAGTCAGTGGTCAAGGTATTCGCCGAGGCCGGCCACAGCCGCCTCCCGGTGTTTCGCCAATCGCTCGATCAGGTGATCGGCATGATCCACATCCGAGACGTCTTCGCGGCGCTGGTCGCCGACGAGCGCCCCGAGACGATCGAAAGCTTCATCCGCGAGCCGCGCTACGTTCCCGAATCGATGGGCGTGCTCGATCTGCTCGCCGAGATGCAGACGACGCGGACCCACATGGCGATCGTGATCGACGAATATTCGGGCACCGAGGGCATCGTCACGATCGAGGATATCGTCGAGGAAATCGTCGGCGAGATCGAGGACGAACATGACGAGGAAGCAACCGAGCTGCTGACGCCCCATCCCGACGGGAGCTGGGATGCCGAGGCGCGCGCCGAACTCGACGATGTCGCCGAATTGCTCGGCGACCCGCGGCTCGGCGAAATCGACGAAGATGTCGACACGCTGGGCGGGCTCGCATTCGTGCTCGCCGGGCGGGTGCCCGAAC
>JAIVHR010000140.1 GCA_020200935.1 Sphingomonadales bacterium | reverse complement strand
GCGTCGGCAAGAGCCAGGGCGAATTCGACAATGGCGTCGGCGAATTGTCCGACGCCGCCTCGGCGCTCGACTGGGTCCAGAGCTTTCACGAGGAGGCCGAGACGACCTGGATCGCCGGCTTCTCCTTCGGCTCGCTGATCGGCATGCAGCTGCTGATGCGGCGCCCCGAGATCCGCGGCTTCATCACCATCGCCCCGCCGGCCAACATGTATGATTTCAGCTTCCTCGCGCCCTGCCCGGCCTCGGGCGTGATCATCCAGGGCGAAGCCGACGAGGTCGCGACCCCCTCGGGCACGCAGAAGCTCGTCGACAAGCTGCGCACCCAGAAGCACATCACGATCCAGCATGAGGAAGTCCCCGGCGCCAACCATTTCTTCGAGAATGAAATGGACGAGCTGATGAAGCGCGTCGACGACTATCTCGACATGCGCCTCGATCCCGACTGCCCGATCAAATAATCGGACGCAGTCGGGTGAAAAACCGTTCGTCCTGAGCGTAGTCGAAGGGCGGGCCACAAGCGATTCGTTCCGCTGCACGCCCTTCGACAGGCTCAGGACGAACGGGGTGCAAGTGTCGCCGGCGCGCCGGCCGCTACCGCGCCGGCAGAGGCATCGCCCAGATCAGCACGTTGGCGAGGATGACGATGGCCGCGGCGATCATCAGCAGCCCCTTCTGCCGCTCGCCGCGGCGCAGCAGCACGACCCCGCCGACGGCGAGCGCGAAGACGGCGAGCATGGCGACCGAGAGGGCGATGTTGGCGATCATCGTGCGACCTTAGAACAACTCGCCCCGCAGAAAAACCGTTTGCCCTGAGCTTGTCGAAGGGCGTTCCCCTGTTCGAGAGACGGGCTTCGACAGGCTCAGCCCTAACGGTGTGTGGTGGTCTCGCCGACAAGGATCTCGGCAAACAGCGCCGGATCGACATTGCCGCCCGACAGAGTGACGACGGTGCGGTCGGTGACTGGCGCCTTGCCCGCGAGCACCGCCGCCAGCGCCGCCGCGCCGCCCGGCTCGGCGACGAGGTGTAGCTTCGCGAAAGCGGTGCGCATGGCATGCGCGACTTCGGTCTCGGTCACCGCCACGCCGCTCGCGCCATGCGCGCGCAGGATATCGAAGGTCAGCGGCGCGACGCGCATCGTCTGCAGCGCATCGCAGCGGGTCGGCGGCGGGTTGGGGCCGACCGGCACGATCTCGCCTGCCGCGAGCGAGCGCGCCATATCGTCCCAGCCCGCCGGCTCGGCCAGGGTGATCGGCACGCCGGGCATCGCCAGCGCCGCCCCGGCCGCGAGCCCGCCGCCGCCGCAGCAGATCACCGCGCTGTCGGGCGGACCGCCGGCCAGCCCCGGCGCCGAGCGCGCGCGTCGCATCGAGCTTCACCGCCGGCGCATCGGCCGGCATGACGATGGTGGCGGCGATGCCGAGCCGCTTCGCCGCCCAGGCGACGCCCTGCGCATGGTTGCCCGAGGAAAAAGCGACGACGCCCTGTCTGCGCTCCTCCGCCGACAGATCCGACAGCCGGTGATAGGCGCCGCGCAACTTGAACGCGCCGACCGGCTGGAGGTTTTCGCATTTGACCCAGACGCGGCCGGCGGGGGTGTCGAGCGGCAGGAGAGGCGTTTCGGGGAGGATCTCGGCGAGCTTGCGGGCGGCGTCGCGAACGCCGTCGAGGGTCGGGGGGCGTGTCATGGCGACCGGCTAGCGCGGGATAATCGAGCGCGCAATGACAACCCAATTTCTCCCTCCCCTTCAGGGGAGGGATGTAAGGGTGGGGCAAGAGCCGGCAGGGGCTCGATGCCCTTGTCGGCTCTTCGAGCCGAGCGCCTCCGTGCCGGAGGCGCACCCACCCCTGCCCCTCCCTTGAAAGGGAGGGGGAAGTACCGCGCCGCAATTGACAACCGGACCACTCGCCCACACTCTCGCGCCCGTCTCTGTGGGGGAGGAAATCATGAATTCCGCGATACTCGAACCGGCGGCGGTGCTTGTCGTCTGGACGCTCGTCATACTCTTCTGGATGGCCTTCACCCGGCTTCCGGCGATGAAGAAGGCGGGTATCGACATGGGCGCCCAGCCGGGCGGGCGCGGCCAGAATCTCGAAGGCGTGCTCGATCCGAGGGTCAACTGGAAGGCGCATAATTACGCCCATCTCGTCGAGCAGCCGACGATCTTCTACGCGACAATCTTCATCATCGCGATGACCGGCACCGGCGACATGCAGCTCAATGTCTGGCTCGCCTGGGGCTATGTTGCCTTGCGGATCGTCCACAGCCTGTGGCAGGCGACGGTCAACACGGTGCCGGTGCGCTTCGCGATCTTCATGCTGTCGACATTGCTTCTGCTGGCGCTCGCGATCCACGCGCTGCTCGCCGCATTCCACTGAGGAGACGCCGTCATGGATGCAAACAGCCCGATCCTCGCCCCCGTCGTCGCGCTCGTCCTCTGGTCGATCGTCATGTGGCTCTGGATGTATGCGACGCGCATCCCGGCGATGCGCAAGGCGAATATCGATTTCGATCGCGACGTCTACACCACCGACGATCTCAAGAAGCTGCCGCTCAGGACCCAGTGGAAGGCCGACAATTACAACCATCTGATGGAGCAGCCGACGATCTTCTACGCCGTCGCGCTGAGCCTGGCGATCCTCGGCGCCGGCGACGGGCTCAACCTGACGCTGGCCTGGGCCTATGTCGCGCTGCGGGTGGTGCACAGCATCTTCCAGGCGACGGTCAATTTCGTGCCGCTGCGCTTCGCGATCTTCGCGCTCGGCAACATTCCGCTGATCTGGCTTGCGGTGAATGCGGCGGGGATGGTGTTCTGAAGCGACAATCCGCGCATCTGAACCGTTAGCCCTGAGCCTGTCGAAGGGCGCTTCACGAGCGGAGAGGCGGGCTTCGACAAGCTCAGCCCTAACGGAAAATCTGGCAGCCCGCGAGCGCCGCGGGCAGCGCGCCGAGCAGATCATC
>JAIVHR010000139.1 GCA_020200935.1 Sphingomonadales bacterium | reverse complement strand
GTAATCTGGAGGGCGTTCTGGAGTCTGTCCGCAACACGATTCTCTCCATCCGCTCGGTCGGAACCCCTCACCCAAACCCTCTCCCCTTGGGAGAGGGCTTCGATGGCGCTGCGCAATGACCGAACACCGCCCCCTCGCCCCCGGCAAGCTCGTCATCGCCAGCCACAATGCGGGCAAGGTGCGCGAGATCGGGGAGCTGTTGCGGCCGCACGGATTGGAAGTGGTCAGCGCTACCGAGCTCGGGCTGCCCGAGCCCGAGGAGACCGAGGACAGCTTCATCGGCAATGCCGAGTTGAAGGCGCGCGCCGCGGCGGTCGGCGCCGACCTTCCGGCGCTCGCCGACGATAGCGGCCTCGCGGTCGACGCGCTCGACGGGGCACCGGGGATATATTCGGCGCGCTGGGCCGGCGAAAGCCGCGATTTCATGGTCGCGATGGGCAGGGTCGAGCAGGCCCTGCGCGACCAGGGCACCGACACGCCGCGTACCGCGCGCTTCATCTGCGCCCTCTCGCTGGCCTGGCCCGACGGCCATTGCGAGACGTTCGAGGGCAAGGTCGAAGGCGAACTGACCTGGCCGCCGCGCGGCGACAAGGGCTTCGGCTACGACCCGATCTTCGTGCCGCGCGGCCACGACCTCACCTTCGGCGAGATCGAGCCCGAGAAGAAGCACGCGATGAGCCACCGCGCCGCGGCCTTCCGAAAGCTCGTCGAGGCCGTTTTTTAACTCCTCATGCTCCTGCGAAGGCAGGAGCCCAGTCCCGTCCCATCGGAACAGTCCGCGCTGTCGGCCCTGGATTCCTGCCTTCGCAGGAATACAACTCCGTCACCCCTCGATCGGATCGCGTCCGACGATATTTCCCTGCGGCGCGTAGCGGCAGACCAGATAATCGTCGCGCGCGTTCGAGGCGACGCCGCAGCCGACGCGCTGCGTCGTGCGCCAGACGATCTGGGTGTAATGGCCGACATCCAGCCAGTCGCCGCTGGTGCTGTTGTCGGGGAAGCGGCCGCGCCGGAAATGGCGGCGTTCGTCGACCCAGCCGCCGGCCATCTCGGCGAATGTGTAGGCGCCGCGCGTCCCCATCCAGAGATTCTCGCCCTGTCCCTCGCGCGTCGAGGAGGGCGAATGGTCGAAGCGCTCGTCGCGCGCCAGCTCTTCGGCATAGATACGCGCATCGCGGGCAAGCCCGGCGTCCCAGGTCAGCGCCGGCACGCCGACCGCGCGCCGCGCGGCATTGTGCACCTCGATCATCGCCGGGCGCAGCTCGCCCTGATCCTCCGCGATCGTCGGGTCCGGCGCGGGCTGCTCGCGGGCCTCGGGCACGACGCTGCAGCCGGCGAGTAGCCCCGCCGCGGCAAACAGGCTAAGCGCTGCGCGCATCGTCATGGCCGATCCCCTCTCCTCTCCGACTGCCGCCCGAAGGCGTGGGCTGGCGCTCTATATCCACTGGCCCTTCTGCGTCTCCAAATGCCCCTATTGCGACTTTAACAGCCATGTCCGCGATACCATAGACCAGGATCGCTGGCGCGCGGCGCTGCTCGCCGATCTCGCCTATGAGGCGGAGCGCACGCCGGGGCGGAGGCTGAGTTCGATCTTCTTCGGCGGCGGCACGCCCTCGCTGATGC
>JAIVHR010000024.1 GCA_020200935.1 Sphingomonadales bacterium | reverse complement strand
GATCAGCGGATCGATGGCCCGGATGTCCGCGCCGAGCCCTTCGAACAGCAGCCCCTCGCGCAAGCCGTAGGCCGAGACGATCAGTTCGCCGAGGCCGATCTGCTTGACCAGCTGGGCGAGGATCGCCGCCGCGTCACCGAGATAGGGTATGCGCTGGGCGGGCAGCGAGGGCACCGCCGAAAGCTTCGATTTGTCGAGATGGGCGAGGATGCGGACCAGCCGCGCCGGCCGATCGGGCTGCATCTGATAATGATGGACGATCGGCAGCGGAAAGCTGGTGCGGAACATGTCGACCCGCGCCAGCGCCCGCCACGATCCGCCAACCAGATAGAAGGGCTTGTCGGCGCACTTCTCGACCCAGGGCGCGGATTTGATCGCCTTGGCGACGGCGCGCTTCAACGCCCCCTTCTTCCCGTTCTCGCGCAGTTCGGCGACGCGCAACACGCCGAGCGGGAAGGATATCCGATCCTTCACCCGGCCCTTCCCGACCCGCGCGAGTTCGAGGCTGCCGCCGCCGAGATCGCCGATCAGCCCGTTTGCCTCGGGGATTGCCGAAAGCACGCCGAGCGCGGCGAGCTCGGCCTCGTCCTCGCCCGAAAGCACGCGCACCGGCAGGCCGATTTCGCCGAGCTCCTCGATGAAATCGCCGCCATTGGGCGCTTCGCGCACCGCCGCCGTGGCGACGATGCGCAGGTCGGCGACGTGCATTTCGGTCGCCAGCTTGCGGAAACGGCGCAGGATCGAGAGCGCTTCGGCGACCGAATCGGGCGCCAGCGCACCGTCCTCGTGCCGCCGCGCGCCGAGGCCGACCATCACCTTCTCGTTGAACAGGAAGCTCGGCTGGCGGCCGCGGCCTTCGAACACCACGAGCCGGATCGAGTTCGAGCCGATATCGATGACCGCCACCCGGCCCTGCGCCTTCGCATCGTCGCAGACGAGAATCGGGGCGGTCGCCATGGCTCCAGTTGTTAGGCAGTCGAGGCCGAGAATGTAAGCGCGCTATCCTCCCCGCCGCTTGACGTGGAGCTTGCGCGGCATCGAACCCTGTTCGCGCAGCGCCTGGCCGCGCCCCGAAAGCGACGGGTTGGTCATGAAATAGCGATGCAGATTGAAGGGGCGGCCCTCGGGTTCGATCCGCTCGTAGCTGCAATCGGGTTTCAATTCCCAGCTTTGCTCATTGTCGATCAGATTGGCGACCATCACCTGGTCGAGCACCTGGGCGTGGACGGTCGGGTTCTCGATCGGCAGCATATATTCGACCCGGCGATCGAAATTGCGCGGCATCCAGTCGGCCGAGCTGATGAACACCCTCGCCTTCTTGTTGGGCAGCGCTGCGCCGTTGCCGAAGCAGAAGATGCGGCTGTGTTCGAGGAACCGGCCGATCACGGATTTGACGCGGATATTTTCCGACAGGCCGGCAACGCCGGGCTTGAGGCAGCAGATGCCGCGCACGATCAGGTCGATCTGCACCCCGGCCTGGCTCGCTTCGTAGAGCTTGTCGATCATCGGCGCATCGACGAGCGAATTCATCTTCGCCCAGACCGCGCCCTCCTTGCCCCTACGGACATTCTCGATCTCGGCATCGACGAGCCGGGCCAGATCGCGGCGCATATGGCGCGGCGACATCGAGATCAGCTCGAGATTTTCGGGCTGCACATAGCCGGTGATGTAGTTGAACAGCTGCCCGGCATCGCGTCCCGCCCTCGGATCGGCGGTGAAGAAGCTGAGATCGGTATAGATCTTCGCGGTGATCGGATGATAATTGCCGGTGCCGAAATGGCAGTAGGTGCGATGCCGGTCCTCAGGTGCGATGCCGGTCCTCTTCGCGGCGCACCACCAGCGTCACCTTGGCATGGGTCTTCCAGTCGATGAAGCCGTAGACGACCTGGACGCCGGCGCGTTCGAGCGCGTTCGCCCAGAGCAGGTTCTGCTCCTCGTCGAAACGCGCCTTCAGTTCGACCACCGCGGTCACCGACTTGCCGGCCTCGGCGGCGTCGATCAGCGCACGGATCACCGCCGATTGCTTGCCGGCGCGATAGAGCGTCTGCTTGATCGCGACGACATCGGGATCGTCGGCCGCCTGCTTGAGCAGGGCGACGACGACGTCGAAACTCTCATAGGGATGGTGGACGACAATATCCTTGGCCTTGATCGCGGCGAAACAGTCGCCGCCATGCTCGCGGATCCGCTCCGGGAAACGCGGGCTGAAGGGCGGAAATTTGAGGTCGGGGCGGTCCTCCTCGACCAGCTGTTCGAGATCGGCGATGCCGAGAAAGCCCGAGGATTCGGCGACGATCGCCTCATCGCCGCCCATCTGGCTGCGGATCACCTCTTCCATTTCGTCGGGAATGTCCGATTCGAGCTTGAGGCGGATCACCCGGCCGCGGCGCCGGCGCTTGATGGCGCTGCGGAAATAGCGAACCAGATCCTCGGCCTCTTCCTCGATCTCGATGTCGCTGTCGCGGATGATCCGGAAGGCGCCCTGCCCTGCCACCTCGTAACCGGGGAACAGCTGCCCGGTATAGCGGCGGATGACCGTCTCGACGGCGACGTAGCAGGCGGTGTCTCCCGGGATCCGCACGAAACGCGGCAATGTCGAGGGCACCATGACGAGCTCGCGGATCGATTCGCCGTCGCTCTTTCTGGTCAGATCGAAGACCAGGCTGAAGCCCTTGTTCGGAATGAAGGGAAAGGGGTGCGCCGGGTCGAGCGCCTGCGGCGTCAACACCGGAAGGATGTGGCTGGCGAAATAGTCGGCGAGCCAGTCGGCGGTCTCGCCGTCGATCTCGTCATTGCCGAGCACGAAGATTTCGGCCTCGGCCAGCGCCTCTTTCAACTCGGCCCAGACGCGCTGCTGTTGCTCCATCAGTGCATCGGCGCAATCGGTGATGGCGGCGAGCTGCTGGCTCGGCGTCATGCCGTCGGCCGAGCGCATCTCGACGCCCTGCAATTGCTGGCCCTTCAGCCCGGCGACGCGGACCATGAAGAATTCGTCGAGATTGTTGCCCGAGATCGACAGAAATCGCAGCCGCTCCAGCAGCGGATGCGCGGTATTGCGGGCTTCCTCGAGCACGCGTTCATTGAATTTGAGCCACGAGAGCTCGCGGTTGAAATAGCGGTCCTCGCTGCCCGGCTCGGTCTCGATCTCGCGCGAGAAATCGTCGGTGATATGCTCGGGATTGAAGTCGTCCATCCGGCCAGAATAGCCGATAGCATGTTACAGGTCGATGAAATCGGGGCCGCATCTCCTCTCCCCCTGCTGGGGCAGGGGGAGAGGATACGGAGACTTGCCAGCTTGCTGGCTAGTCGCAGTTGGGGAGGGGGTGGCGGAGCGAAGCTCCGCGCGCAGCGAAGCTGCGCACCCCCCTCACCCAGCTCCGCCTAAATTCGCCCATCGCTTCGCTTGAGCTCATTAAGGCTCCACATCCCTCTCCCCCCGCCCCCGCGGGGGAGAGGGGCGTGGAGCACACCTCAAACGAACCCCAGTTCCTCCATCGCGTCGCGGATCAGGTTGCGGGTCACCGCGCTCTGGCGTTCAGCAGCAGCGGCCGGTGATCGGCCTGCGCCTCGTTCCAGGCATGGAACAGCATTTCCTCCTCGACGGTGTCTGCATCGTCGATGACACGGCCGCCGCTCTTGCGGGCGAACAGTCGCGCGAGGGTCGAGCGGCCGGACTTGCGCGGACCGGTCAGCAGGCTCACCCGCACCGGCCACAGCGACCAGTGATCGAGATGGCGCACCGCCGATTTGTTGCTCTCGTCGATGACGAAGCCGGTTGCGTTGTCGTCGTCCGGCCAGTCGAGCGGCAGGGCGATCTGCGACATCAGCCGCCCGGCGCCGCGGGAGGCTCGTTGCCCGGAGCGGCCGGCGGCTCGTCTGCCGGCGCCCCGCCGCCGCCGCGCGTGATCCGCAGGGTGCCGCCGCCGCGCTGGACCTGGAAGCCGCGCGCCGAGAGCGCCGTCGCCAAGGCATCGAGATCGCCGTCGAAGCGGATGTCCATCAGCGACACGCCGCCGATCGCGAGGCTCGAAGTGATCGCCGAGCGCACGCCGGGGATACCCCGCACCGCCGCCTCGTTGCTGCGCACGGCGCTCGCGTCGGGGGTTGCGACCTGGATCGTAAAGCTGGTGCCCGTCGCCACCGGCGCCGTCGTCCGACCCTGCCCGTCGGACGCGGAGCGAGCGACGCTCTCGGCGATCTCTTCGAGCTCTTCCTCGGTCTCCTCCTCGTCGAGGCCGAATTCGAAATTGAGCGACGGATCGGGGCGCAGCCGGCCATCCTCGAGCGCCGCCGTGTAAGCGGCGTCGATCCGGCGCACGCCGGCATCGAGCAGCGCGTCGAGGCTGTCGGCATCGCTCACCCTCAAGGAGAAATCGGCGAGCTTGTTGCGGTCGGGTCCGTGATAGGCCACGAACCGCCCGACCACCGGCCCACCGGGATAGGCATAATGTAGATAGACCATCGGCACGACGACATCGGCGGCGCCGTAGGAATCGAGCAGGAAGCGCCACCAGCCGCGACCCGGGCGTCCGGTCTGCCCCATCGTCAGCAGCAAGGGCGTCGGCCCGCTGGCGCTCGCCCGCACATAGTCGATCGGACTCGATCCGGTGCGGAAGCGCAGCCAGGCCTGCTGCCATGCGGTGCGTTCCTCGAAGCTTTGCGGCGTGCTGCCGATCCATTGGACCGGGATGACGAGCATCGGTGGCGAACGACGCACCTGGCCCGAGACGCCGAGATACTGGCTGACCCGCGCGCGATCGAACATCACGCCGAGCCGTGCGACATAGCGCGTCGATCCGATCTGCTCGTCCTCGATGATGATCCCGGCGACGATGCCGTTGAGCGCCGAATCGCCGAGCGACGGAGCATTCTGCGGCGAGCCGCCGTTGACGCGGGCATAGAGCACCCTCCAGGCGCGGCGCTGGGCCTCGCGCCAGCCTTCCTCGCGCGCCTCGCGGGCATTCTCGCCCGACGTGTCGACGACGATTCCGGTGACCTCGAAATTGCTCGAACTCTCGAGCGAGGTCCGCGCGCCGCCGTCCCGCGCGGCCTGGGCGAGCAGGACGCCGCCCGCGCCGAGCGCCAGCAGCGCGACGAAAATTACGGCTGTAGGATTGTGGCGGAGGAAATTCATCGGCGCCTTTTGGCGAGTTGATCGTGGAAATCCAAGTGCGATCTAGCTAGGGCGCTGGGTATATGACTTCCAGGCACAACCAACCCGAATCGTACAGCTACGAAAAGGCGGGCGTCTCGATCGACGCGGGCAACGCGCTGGTCAAGGCGATCGCGCCGCTCGCCCGCGCCACAGCGAGGCCCGGCGCCGAGGCCGATCTCGGCGGGTTCGGCGGTTTTTTCGATCTCAAGGCGGCGGGATACAAGGATCCGCTGCTGGTCGCCGCCAATGACGGCGTCGGCACCAAGGTCAAGCTGGCGGTCGATCACGACCGGCACGACACGATCGGCATCGATCTCGTCGCCATGTGCGTCAACGACCTCGTCGTCCAAGGCGCCGAGCCGCTCTTCTTCCTCGATTATTTCGCCACCGGAAAGCTCGATTCGGCGGTTGCCGAGCGCGTCGTCGCGGGTATCGCCGAGGGGTGCAAGCAGGCCGGCTGCGCGCTGATCGGTGGCGAGACGGCCGAGATGCCGGGAATGTATGGCGACGGCGATTATGACCTCGCCGGCTTCTGCGTCGGGGCGGTCGAGCGCGGGACGGTATTGACCGACGAAGCGATCGCCGCCGGTGACGTCGTCCTCGGTCTTGCTTCGTCGGGCGTCCATTCGAACGGCTATTCGCTGGTCCGCCGGCTCGCCGCCGACAAGGGCTGGGCGCTCGACGCCCCCGCTCCCTTCGATGCCGGCAGGCCGCTCATCGATGCGCTGATCGAACCGACTCGCATCTATGTGCGTTCGCTGCTGCCGCTGGTCCGCGGCGGCAAGCTGAAGGGGCTCGCCCATATCACCGGCGGCGGATTGCTCGAGAATATTCCGCGCGTGCTGCCCGAGGGCTGCTTCGCCAATATCGATGCCGATCGCTGGATGCAGCCGGCGCTGATGGCCTTCCTTCAAGGCGAAGGGAATATTGCGCCCGAGGAGATGGCCCGCACCTTCAATTGCGGCATCGGCATGGCGGCGATCGTCTCCCGGCAGGAGGCCGACCAAGTGACCGAGGCGCTCGAAGCCGCCGGCGAGACCGTCCTCCGCATCGGCCGCATCGAAGACGGCAAGCGCGGCTGTCGGGTTTCGGGCTCGGCCGACGGCTGGGGCGCCATGCAGGACTGGAGCGTCACGCATAATGGCTGACCGCGCCCGGGTCGCGGTGCTGATTTCGGGCCGCGGCTCGAACATGGCGGCGCTGATCTATGCCGCGCGGCGCGAGGATTGCCCGTTCGAGATCGTGCTCGTTGCTTCGAACAATCCCGAAGCGCGGGGGCTCGAACTCGCCGCGGCCGAGGGCATCCCGACTTTCGCGCTGAGCCACAAGGGGCTCGACCGCGCGGAGTTCGACGCCAAGATCGAAGCCGAGATCGAGTCCGCCCGCGCCGATTACATCGCGCTCGCCGGCTATATGCGATTGCTCTCGCCCGAATTGGTGGCGCGGTGGAGGGGCAAGATCCTCAACATCCACCCCTCGCTGCTGCCGAAATACAAGGGCCTCGACACGCACCGCCGCGCGATCGAGGCCGGCGACACGGTCAGCGGCTGTTCGGTCCATCTCGTCACCGAGGATCTCGACGAAGGCGATGTGCTCGGCCGGACCGAAGTCGCGATCCTGACCGGCGACACGCCCGAACGGCTCGCCTCGCGCGTGCTGATCGCCGAGCATCAGCTCTATGCGAGCGTGCTGGCCGAATATGTCGGCCGCAAGACCGATCCCGACTGGATCGTCGCAAAGGTCGGCGAACTGGCGCTGGCGTTGCCCGAAAGTCATGCCAGGACTTCCCACGGCGCGCCAGGTTGGCGGGTCGGCACCGAGAAATCGGGCAAATTCTTCGCCTATGTCTCGATCCACCATCATGGCGAGGAGGCGATCGCGCTGCTGGTCAAGACCAGCGGCCCCGACGAGATGGCGGCGCTGATCGAGGCCGATCCCGATTTATACTATAAACCCGCCTATTACGGCGCCGCGGGCTGGATCGCGCTGCGCCTCGACCGGCCCGACACCGACTGGGAGCACGTCGCGGGCTGGCTCCGCAAGAGCTGGAGCATGGTCGCGCCGAAGAAGCTCCAGGCGATGGCGGAGTTTCTCTAAAGCCCTCTCCCATGGGAGAGGGTTGGGTGAGGGGATCCGACATATCGGCAAGGGCGGAACCCCTCATCCGACTCCGCCTAAATTCGCCCGTCGCTGCGCTCGGCCTCATCAAGGCTCCGTTGCCTTCTCCCCTCGGGAGAAGGGGCGTCAGCCGACGATTTCGTCCTCGGTAAAGAAGAAGGCGATCTCGGTCGCCGCATTCTCGTCGCTGTCCGAACCGTGGACCGAATTCGCCTCGATGCTCTCGGCATAGGTCTTGCGGATCGTGCCCTCTTCGGCGTCGGCCGGGTTGGTGGCGCCCATGATCTTGCGGTTGCGCGCGACGGCATCCTCGCCCTCGAGCACCTGGACGACGACCGGGCCCGAAGTCATGAAGTCGACGAGCTCGCCATAGAAGGGCCGGTCCTTGTGGACTTCGTAGAAGCCCCTGGCCTGATCCTCGGTCATCCGTATGCGCTTCGAGGCGACGACGCGCAGCCCCGCCTCCTCGAGCATCTTGGTCACCGCGCCGGTCAGGTTGCGGCGGGTGGCGTCCGGCTTGATGATGGAAAAGGTGCGTGTCACGGCCATGGCGTGCGAAACTCCGGAAAATTGGGTGTGAAACAGGTGCAAGCCACCTAGGGAGTGCGCGCTGCGAAGGCAAGGTTGGAAGGGGCCGAGCGCGGCCCGTCAACGTCAGAAATTCGGCGCGTCACCCCAGCGAAGGCTGGGGTCTATCCCATCAAGCGCCTTCGCGCACCATCGAATCGGGATAGATTCCAGCCTTCGCTGGAATGACGTCATCTCTTAATACGCCCCGCCTAGGGCCCCTCGCGCCAGCGGCCGCCGTCCTGCTTCCAATATTGACGTGCGGCGTCATCGCGGTCGGCGAGACCGCGCCAGGCCGCGCGGGCATCGTCGAGACGGTCCTGGCCGAACAGGTAGAAGACGCGCTCCGAAGCCAGCGCCGCGTCACGCCACAGCCCGTCGGCGAGCATCGTCAGCCGGTCGGTGCCGGCAGTGTCGGCATTCTCCGCGAGCAGGATCGGCTGGCACGCTTCACTGTCCTCGCCTGCCGCGCCATGCGGCAGGAAGGAGGCCGGCTCGAAGGTCCACAGCGCCTCGTCAAGCCGCGCGCGCAACGTCTCCTCCCCGGCGACGAGCAGCAGCTTCGCCCCGCTTTCGAGCACCTTGGCGGCGAGCTGAGGGACGACCTCTTCGACCGGACGGCCGCCGAGCTGATAGAAATCGACCCGCACGGCGGCCCGGTCAGGCTTCGTAATTGTCGGCGATCAACCGGTCGAGCAGCCTGACACCGAAGCCCGTCGCGCCCTTGTCGCGCAGCTGCGAGGCGGTCTTGATCCAGGCCGTGCCGGCGATGTCGAGATGCGCCCAGGGCGTGTCATTCTCGATGAAGCGCTGGAGGAACTGCGCGGCGGTGATCGATCCGGCCTCGCGCGGTCCGACATTCTTCATGTCGGCGATCGGCGAATCGAGCAGCTTGTCATAGGGCTTGCCGAGCGGCAGCCGCCACAATGCATCGCCGCTCTTCTCGCCCGCCGCGATCAGCTGATCGGCCAGCCCGTCGTCATTCGAGAAGCAGCCGGCATATTCATGGCCCAGCGCGATGATCATCGCCCCGGTGAGGGTTGCGAGATCGACGATCGCGCGCGGCTTGTGGTTGCGCTGCACCCAGGTCAGCACATCGGCGAGCACGAGCCGGCCTTCGGCGTCGGTGTTGAGCACCTCGACAGTCTGGCCCGACATGCTGGTGACGATGTCGCTCGGCCGCTGCGCCTTGCCGTCGGGCATATTCTCGACGAGGCCGCACAGGCCGATGACATGCGCCTTGGCCTTGCGGCCGGCGAGCGCGCGCATCGCGCCAGCGACCGCCGCCGCGCCGCCCATATCGAACTTCATATCCTCCATGCCCGGGCCGGGCTTGAGCGAGATGCCGCCGGTGTCGAAAGTCACGCCCTTGCCGACCAAGGCGACCGGGCGCTCCTGGCTGCCGCCGGTGCCGTCCCAGCGCATCGCGAGCAGTTGCGGTTCGGTCGCCGATCCCTGACCGACGCCGAGCAATGCGCCCATGCCGAGCGTTTCCATCTCCTGCTTGCCGAGCACGGTGAATTCGACGCCGAGCCCTTCCATTTCGCGGCAGCGTTCGACGAAACTCTCGGGATAGATCTTGTTGGGCGGTTCGGTGACGAGTTCGCGCGCCAGCGCGATCCCGGCATAGACATGCTCGTATCGCGCCCAATCCTCCGCTTCGGCCGCATCACCGATCGCGACTATTTCCTTGACCGTCGGCTTCAGCTTGTCCTTGAGCCTGGTGCGGTAGACATCGTGGCGCCAGCCGCGCTGGAGTGCGCCATAGGCGAGCCGCGCAGCCGCGCCTCTCTCGGCAAGCGCGCGCGGATCGAAAACGAGCTTCGTCTCGCCCGAGGTCTGCAGCCGGCCGGCGACCGCGCCGCCGGCCTTTTCGATCGCCTGATCCTCACCCGATGCGCCGGTTCCGACCAGCACGACGCGGCGGACCTCGCCGTCCTGATCGGCGAAAATCTCGACCTGCTTGCCCGTGTCGCCTTCGAACCGGGTGCCTTCGGCGGCGTGGACCATCGCCTCGACGGTCGCCTCGTCGAGCCCGAGGTCGGCCTTGCGGATGTCGGCGCCCTTGGCGATCGGCACAACCAACGCAAACCCGCCGGACGGGCGCGCATCGGCAAATGTCACTGAAATCGAAATCTCTCTTCTCCTGACGCTGTCGGAAATGATCGAGGCATCCGATAGACGACCCGTCGGCGCGACGCAAAGGCGATTGCAGCGGCAGGCCGGGGGTGCGATAGGCCCGGGGCACGCGCTGTAGACGGT
>JAIVHR010000317.1 GCA_020200935.1 Sphingomonadales bacterium | reverse complement strand
AGCGGGATGTCGCAGACGACCTCGCCCCGCCATTCGAGCACCATGTGGCCGCTGTCGGTGACCTCGCCGATGACCGCGAAATCGAGCTCCCATTTCTCGAAGATCGCCCGCGCCATATCCTCGCGGCCGGGCTTGAGCACCATCAGCATCCGCTCCTGGCTTTCGCTCAGCATCATCTCGTAGGGCGTCATGCCTTCCTCGCGGCACGGCACCATGTCCATCTCGAGCCGGATGCCGACGCCGCCCTTCGAGGCCATCTCGACGCTCGATGAGGTGAGGCCGGCGGCGCCCATATCCTGGATCGCGACGATCGCGTCCGACGCCATCAGCTCCAGACACGCCTCGATCAGCAGCTTTTCGGTGAACGGGTCGCCGACCTGGACGGTGGGCCGCTTATGCTCGCTATCCTCGCCGAATTCGGCCGAGGCCATGGTCGCGCCGTGGATGCCGTCGCGGCCGGTCTTCGAGCCGACATAGACGATCGGATTGCCGACGCCCGAGGCGGCCGAATAGAAGATCCTGTCCTGCTCGGCGATGCCGACCGTCATCGCATTGACGAGGATGTTGGTGTTATAGGCCGGGTGGAAATTGACCTCGCCGCCGACCGTGGGGACGCCGACGCAATTGCCGTAGCCGCCGATGCCGCGCACCACGCCCGAGACGAGATGCCGGGTCTTGGGATGGTCGGGGCTTCCGAAGCGCAGCGCGTTCATGTTGGCGACCGGCCGCGCGCCCATCGTGAAGACGTCGCGCAATATGCCGCCGACGCCGGTCGCCGCGCCCTGATAGGGCTCGATGTAGGAGGGGTGGTTGTGGCTCTCCATTTTGAAGATCGCCGCGAGCTTCGTGCCGTCCGGGCCTTCCCCGATATCGACGACGCCGGCATTTTCGCCAGGGCCGCAGATCACCTGCGGGCCGGTGGTCGGCAGCTTCTTCAGATGCCGCCGCGAGCTCTTGTAGCTGCAATGTTCGGACCACATGACCGAGAAGATGCCGAGCTCGACGAGGTTGGGCTCGCGATCGAGGCGCCGCTTGATGAGCGCATATTCGTCTTCGCTGAGCCCGTGCTCGGCGACGATCTCAGGGGTGATGGCGGAATCGGTGTCGGACATGGCGCGCGCGATAGCCGAGGGGCGGCGATTGGACCAGCCTCGCCGCGCGAAATTGCGGGGCGAAATTCCGGTCGCTCGCAAGCCGGGAAAAAAGTGAGCCGGCGCCCTCGAAGAGCACCGGCCCGGTGTTTCAAAAGGACGCGGCGTCAACCGTTGCAGGTCTGACCGTTATAGGTGATCCTATCGCCCGTACCGACCAGCGTATTGCCGTTGCCCGAAAAGCTGATGGGGCCGTTGGCGTCTTCGGCGGCGTCCGCCGTTTCCTCGCCGGTGTCGGCTTCGGTGTCGGCCGGGGCATCGGCCGCGGCCAACGCGTCGTTCCTCAGGATCGTCGGCGGAGCATTCCGCTCGGCCGCCACGCCGACCTGGGCGTCGTTGGTGTAGAAGGTCACATAGACGACGCTGTTGTCGGCGCATCGATAGCTGCGCGAGGCACGGACCATCGGCGGAACCTCGGTATTGGCCTCTTCGGCGGCCAATTCATCGGTGGGATCGTACATCCCGTTGACGACTTCGGGTTCGGAC
>JAIVHR010000192.1 GCA_020200935.1 Sphingomonadales bacterium | reverse complement strand
TGCCGAGCGAGAAGCCGAAATCGCCGATCCGGTTGACGACGAAGGCCTTGATCGCCGCCGCGTTGGCCGAAGGCTTGTGATACCAGAAGCCGATCAGCAGATAGCTCGCGAGCCCCACCCCTTCCCAGCCGAAGAACATCTGCACCAGGTTGTTGGCGGTCACCAGCATCAGCATCGAGAAGGTGAAGAGCGAGAGATAGGCGAAGAAGCGCGGCTGGCCCGGATCTTCCTCCATATAGCCCCAGCTATAAAGGTGGACGAGCGCCGAGACGGTGGTGACGACGACGAGCATCACCGCGGTCAGCGTGTCGACGCGCAGGCTCCAGGCGACGTCCATCTCGCCCGATGCGATCCAGGTGAAGACCGGCGCGACATAGGCCGTCTCGGCGCCGCTCAGAAAGCCGAGGAAGATCGGCCAGCTCAATGCGCAGGCGACGAACAAGGCGCCGGTGGTGACGATTTTGGCCCCGAAATTGCCGATTGCGCGACCGCCGAAGCCCGCGATAATCGCGGCGGCGAGCGGCAGGAAGACGATGAGCTGGATCATGACGGCTCCCTCAAGCCGTCACCCCAGCGCAGGCTGGGGTCTATCCCAGCCCCGAAATCGCAAGACCGCGATCTGGGATAGATTCCAGCCTTCGCTGGAATGACGATGTTCCTATGACCCATCCTCACCCCTTCATGCGGCTCGGATCGTCGACCGCGATGGTGCCGCGGGCGCGGAAATAGATGACGAGGATGGCGAGGCCGATCGCGGCTTCGCCGGCGGCGACGGTCAGCACGAACATCGCGAAGACCTGGCCGACGATATCGCCGAGAGCGGTGGGGAGGGGGACCGCCGAAGGCGGTGGAGGGGCAATGCGACCAACTGGCGGGCGGGCGCTCGGCAATCGGCGGGAGCTCGGCTGCGCCTCGCAGCCCCTCCACCATGCTGCGCATGGTCCCCCTCCCCACGCTTCGCGCAGGGAGGATTTGGGGCATCACTCCCCTCACAGCTCGATCCCCTCACCCACGCCCGGCCGGGTATTGCGCGTCGCCTCGTCTGGGCGGCGCTTGACCTGGTCGGAGATGTTCTGCGGGCGGAGGCCCGAACGCTCGCGATGGGTCAGCACGATGGCGCCGACCATCGCGACGAGCAGCAGCAACCCGGCGCCTTCGAAAACCAGCAGATAGCGGCCGTAGATCGCCCGGCCGACCGCCTCGATATTGGGGATCTCGGGGTCGATCACGCCCATCCGCAGCTCGAGCCCGACATCGGCGAAGCTCCAGACGCCGATCGCCAGCACGATCTCGGCGAGCAGGATCAGCGCGACGAGCAGCCCGAATGGCAGATAGCGGCTGACCCCCGCGCGCAGCTGCGCGAAATCGATGTCGAGCATCATGACCACGAACAGGAACAAAACCGCGACCGCGCCGACATAGACGATGACCAGCAGCATCGCGATGAATTCGGCGCCGACCAGCAGCATCAGCCCCGCCGCATTGAAGAAGGCGAGGATCAGCCACAGCACCGAATGCACCGGATTGCGCGACAGGATCGTCAGCGCGCCCGAGGCGACGACGATGCTCGCGAAGAGATAGAAGGCGAAGGCCTGGACGGTCATGACGGCTCCCCAAAGCCGTCACCCCAGCGAAGGCTGGGGTCTATCCCGCCTATCGGAGTGCCAGATCGCTCTCTGGGATAGATTCCAGCCTGCGCTGGAATGACGAGAATCTGTGAAAAATTCACGGTCAGAATCGGGTCCCTGTTCGAATGTCGCGGCGCTTAGCGATAGGGCGCATCGGCGGCAAGGTTCGCGGCGATGGCGCGCTCCCATTTGTCGCCGTTGGCGAGCAATTTGTCCTTGTCGTAGAGCAGCTCCTCGCGGGTCTCGGTGGCATATTCGAAATTCGGCCCCTCGACGATCGCATCGACCGGGCAGGCCTCCTGGCAGAGCCCGCAATAGATGCATTTGACCATGTCGATATCGTAGCGCGTGGTGCGGCGGCTGCCGTCGTCGCGCGGCTCGGACTCGATGGTGATGGCGAGCGCCGGGCAGACCGCCTCACAAAGCTTGCAGGCGATGCAGCGCTCCTCGCCGTTGGCATAGCGGCGCAGCGCATGCTCGCCGCGGAAACGGGGCGAGAGCGGGCCCTTCTCGAAGGGATAGTTGATCGTCGCCTTGGGCTTGAAGAAATATTTCAAGGTCAGAACATGCGCCTTGACGATCTCCCAGAGGGTAAAGCTCTTGATGAGATGGGCGATATTCATGAATCCTCGCCTTCCGGCAGACAGCGACCTTCAAGAAGAACGGCAAAGGGCTGGCGGCTGCCATCCTGCATCGCCGAGAGGGCGATAGGATGGATCTGGATGAGGGCAGTTCCATCATCTTGCTCGGCGACGTGAACCAGGCTTCCGCAGTGCAATTCGGTGAACAGGCACGGGCCGCGCGCCACCAGGAAAAAAGCGGAAGCATTCTCGCCGGTGGGAATGAGAGGCCCTTCGCCATTGAGCTGCATCGGGCTGTCGGGCCATTCTATCTGGCCCTCCTCGTCGGTAAGCTCAAGCGCGAAGGTCCAGCTGTTCCCGGGGGCGTCACCGCCGATCTGAATCGGCGCTCCCGTCACTTCTCCGTCGGCGAGACCGACCGCGTAGGGGCCGTCGAGGGCACAATCATAAGTCTTGCCAAAAGCCGACATCGGCGCGGACGCCAGCAACAGCCCGATGACGGGGGCTACGGAATTCCTGCTCTTCCGGGCGATGGTCATTGGTCGTTTCCTCCTTGCCGGGCGTCAGCCGTATCACCGGCGATCCGGCGTCCGAGGCACTGGCCACTCGAGTAGGAGGACCAGCTGATCGCCTCGCCCGGCGGCGATTGCTTGTACAGGCGATAGGCGGCGGTGTGGCCGATCACGTCATAGCCGTCGATTTCGAGCCGCACCTGCGGTTCGTCAGCCGGCCGCCAGTTGAGTTCGAGATCCTCGGGGAGATTATCGAACACCTCGTCGGGCGCGCCATCGACATCGAGCGATTCGACCGAATAATCGGCGGGATCGGGCCGCTCGCCCTCCTCGATCACCGCCGGCACATCGATCGAGAAAGCCTCCCCCTTATCGTCCTGGCAGACGAAGGCGATGCGATCGGCGGAGGTCGCCTGCAGCATGGCAAGAAGCACCATTTCGATCACAGTCCGACCCTCACGATCATCAGATAGCCCGAGATCAGCACGACGAAACCCAGCGACAGCGGCAGGAACACCTTCCAGCCGAGGCGCATCAGCTGGTCGTAGCGGTAGCGCGGCACGGTCGCCTTGACCCAGCTGAAGATGAAGAAGAACAGGAGGATCTTCGTGAACAGCCAGAACAATCCGGTCAGCTCGGGGGTGAACAGGAAGCCGTAGAGCGGCGCCCAGTCGATCGGCGGCAGCCAGCCGCCCCAGAACAGCACCGCGTTGAGCGCGCACATCAACAGCACATTGCCATATTCGCCGAGCCAGAAGAGCGCAAAGCTCATCGAGGAATATTCGGTCTGGTAGCCGGCGACGAGCTCGCTCTCGGCCTCGGTCAGGTCGAAGGGCGCGCGCGCCGTCTCGGCCATCGTCGAGATCAGGAACACCACCGCCATCGGGAAGATCAGCGGATTGAAGCCGAAGGCATTGACGAAGCCGAAGACATGGCCCTGCTGGGCGGCGATGATGCCGGACAGGTTGAAGGTGCCGGCATACATGACGACCGCGAGCAGCACGAAGCCGATCGACACTTCATAAGACACCATCTGAGCAGCCGCGCGCAAAGCACTGTAAAACGGGTATTTCGAGTTCGACGCCCAGCCGGCGATGACGACGCCGTAGACGCCGAGCGAGGAGGCGGCGAGAATGTAGAGCAACCCGATATTGATGTTGGCGAGCACCATATCCGGCCCGAACGGAATCACCGCCCAGGCGATCAATGCGACGGTAAAGGTGATGATCGGGGCGATCAGGAACAGCCCCTTGTTGGCGCTGGTCGGGATGATGGTTTCCTTGAGGAAAACCTTGAGACCGTCGGCAAAACTCTGGAGCAGCCCGAACGGCCCGACGACATTGGGCCCGCGCCTCAGCGCGATCGCCGCCCAGATCTTGCGGTCGGCATAGATGATCATCGCAATCGCCAGCATCAGCGGCAGCGCGATCATCAGGATCAGGATCGAGGTGGCGACGAACCAGCCCAACCCGTAGCCGAGAAAGCCCTGGAAGAATTCGGTCATGACGGCTCCCCCGAACCGTCACCCCAGCGGAAGCCGGGATCTCCATCCGATCGGCAGGACGTCTGCGGCACGAGATTCCGGCTTTCACCGGAATGACGAGATACTATCGAAAGGGTCACTCCGCCGCCTCCCCGCACCGTTCGGGCTGAGCTTGTCGAAGCCCTGCCCTTCATTCTTCCGTCGTTGAAGAAGGACAGCCCTTCGACAGGCTCAGGGCGAACGGGATTATGATGCACGGTCATCATTCCGCGGCCTCCTGAAAATCGACGCCGTGGATCAGCTCGGCAGAGCAGCGCTGCATCGTTTCACTCGAGCGGCAGATGGCGTTGGTCAGGTAGAAATCGGCGATCGGATAAGTGAATTCGCCCGCAGGCTTGCCGGCATCGAGTGCGGGCGGCGACCAGTCGAATTGCACCAGTCCCTCCTGCCCCAGCGCCGGGAAATCCTCGCCGAGCCGCGCGCGCAATTCGCCGAAGCTGTCGAAGGGCAAGGGCTTGCCGAGCACGTCGGACAAAGCGCGCAGGATCGACCAGTCCTCGCGCGCATCGCCGGGCGCGAAGACGGCACGTTCGCCGCGCTGCACGCGGCCTTCGAGATTGACGTAGCTGCCGTGCTTCTCGCTATAGGCGGCGCCGGGCAGGACGACGTCGGCGGCGGCCGCGCCGGCCTCGCCGTGATGGCCGATATAGAGTTTGAACGCGCCATCGAATTTCGCAAGATCGACATCGTCGGCGCCGAGCAGCAACAGCAATTCGGGCCGCGCCGCGGCGATATCGGCGATGCCGCCGGGCTGCGCCCAGCCGAGCATCAGCCCGCCCATCCGGCTCGCCGAGAAATGCAGGACGTTATATCCGTTCCAGCCTTGCTTGATCAGGCCGAGCGTGTCGACCAGCGCCAGCGAAGCGGCCTGCACCCCGTCGACCGCGAGCCCCCCGCCGCCGACGATCACCGCCGGGCGTTCGGCCTTTCCGAACGCCTCGGTGACGGCTTTCGGCAAGTCCGCCACCAGCGTCGCATCATTGCCGAGCCATTCGACCGGATAGCTGAGATCGATCTCGGGGCCGATTCCGAAGACCTTCGCGCCGCGCAACACCGCCTTGCGGATCCGCGTGTTGACCAGCGGAGCTTCCCAGCGCGGATTGGTGCCGATCAGCAGGATCGCGTCGGCTTCTTCGAGATCGTGGATCGTCGTGTTGAAATTGACCGCAGACAGGCTCGAAGCGTCATAGGCGAGGCCGGTCTGGCGGCCTTCGAGCAACCGCGACCCCTGCCCTTCGAGCAGCTTCTGCGCGGCATAGAGCGTCTCGACATCGACCAGATCGCCATGGATCGCCGCGATCTTCTCGCCGGCCTTTTCCGCCGCCGCCGCGATCGCCGCGAAAGCCTCGTCCCAGCGCGCCGGCCGGAGCTTGCCGTCCCGGCGCACAAAGGGCTTGTCCAGCCGGTTGCGGACCAGCCCGTCAACGGCGTGGCGGGTCTTGTCCGAGGCCCATTCCTCGTTGACCTCGTCATTGACGCGCGGCAGCGCGCGCAGCACCTGGCGGCCACGGCTGTCGAGGCGGATATTGGTGCCGACCGCGTCCATCACGTCGATCGCCGGCGTCTTGCGGAGCTCCCAGGGCCGCGCCTCGAAGGCGTAGGGGCGGCTGGTCAGCGCGCCGACCGGGCACAGATCGACGACATTGCCCGAAAGCTCCGATCTGGCGGCATGTTCGAGATAGGTCGTGATCTCCATATTCTCGCCGCGCCCGACCGCACCGATCTCCTCGACCCCGGCAATCTCCTCGGCGAAGCGGATGCAGCGGGTGCAATGGATGCAGCGCGTCATGATCGTCTTGATCACCGGGCCCATATATTTGTCGGTCACCGCGCGCTTGTTCATCTCGTAGCGGGTGTGGCCCTTGCCATAGGCGATCGACTGATCCTGCAGGTCGCATTCGCCGCCCTGGTCGCAGATCGGGCAATCGAGCGGGTGGTTGATGAGCAGGAACTCCATCACCCCCTCGCGCGCGGTCTTGACCATCTCGGTGGTGGTGAAGATCTCCTGCCCCTCGGCGGCGGGCAGCGCGCAGCTCGCCTGCGGCTTGGGCGGCCCGGGCTTCACCTCGACCAGACACATCCGGCAATTGCCGGCGATCGTCAGCCGCTCGTGATAGCAGAAGCGCGGGATTTCCTTGCCGGCGAGCTCGCAGGCCTGGAGCACGGTTGCGCCGTCGGGAACCTCGATCTCTTCGCCGTCAACGGTGACTTTGGGCATTAGCTGCGACTCTCCGGAGGTCGGCCGTTTGAATTGCGGCTGTCGGAAAAGCGCTCCGAAGGCGGCGCGCGGCGCTGTTCGATATCGTTGGCGATCAGATATGTCGACTGCGCTATGATTGCCCGCAGATTCTCGATGTTCAACTGGATGCTCTGTCCCTCCCACAGGCAGCCGCCGAAATGGGGCGCGAGCTGCTCAACCGCCTGGGCTTCCGCCTCGCTGTCGATATCGGTGCGCAGCAGGTTATCGGCCGGCTCGGGCGCATGCCGGACCACGCAATGTCCGAACAGGACGAGCGATTCCTCGGTCGAGCTGGCCGCCCCGGCGATGCGATCGACGAAATCCTGCTGCGAAATATCGGCCGGCTCGAGCGATGTCAGCGCCGGGGAAATCCCTGAAGGATGTGCCCGATAATAGAGCACTTCGGACAGCGCGCCGCGGAAAGCGCGCTCGGACATCGTCATCTGTCTCGCCGGCTGCCGGCTATAGGTGAGGCAATCCGAATAGCTTCCCGAATCGACGAGATCGGCGATCAGCTCGGCCGCCGGTTCGGATAGCGACTCCCATTCCAACAGCTCGAGCACATCCTCCGGCTCTTCCTCGACCAGACATTCGGCGAAAGCGAGAAGGACGGTTCGGGGATGGTCGTGATCGAGCTGGTGGAGGAATCGGGATTGCGGGTCGACCTGGAAGCGTCCCTGCGCGGCTGCGGGACCTGCCGCGAGCAGCAGGGCGGCGCCCAGAATGGCGGGCAATATCGCGAGCCGGATCATAACGTCAGGCATCGACGAGACTTCCGTCGCTGCGGATGATCTGGCATTCGGTTTCGGTCTCGGCATCGTCGGGGACCGTCACGCTCAGCCCCGCGGGCACCATATGGACACCGCCCCGTGACATCGCCTGCCCGTATTGGAAGCTGACCCGGCG
>JAIVHR010000138.1 GCA_020200935.1 Sphingomonadales bacterium | reverse complement strand
CCCTCCCCATCGCTGCGCGACGGGGAGGAATTTTGCCCTCGATCACTCTGATCGCCAAACTCCGCTTGTTTGCGCACCGGCCCGCCACCAGATCGGCCGCATATCAGCAACAGGAGCCATATAATGGCCGACTACGACTATGATCTTTTCGTTATCGGCGCCGGATCGGGCGGGGTGCGCGCCTCGCGCGTTTCGGCCGCCCACGGCGCCCGGGTGGCGATCGCCGAGGAGCACAAGGTGGGCGGGACCTGCGTCATCCGCGGCTGCGTGCCCAAGAAGCTGCTCGTCTATGGCGCGCATTTCGCCGAGGATCTGAAGGACGCGCGTCGGTTCGGCTGGGACGTGCCCGAACCCTGCAAATTCGACTGGCCGACCTTGCGCGACAATGTGCTGGCCGAGGTCGAAAGATTGAACGGCGCCTATACCGACACGCTCGAAAGCCACGATGTCGAGATTCTTCACGAGCGCGCGACGGTCACCGGACCGCATGAGGTGAAGCTGGCGAGCGGCGAGACGAAGACCGCCAAATACATCCTGATCGCCACCGGCGCCTGGCCGCATGTTCCGGAGTTTCCGGGTTCCGAGCATGCCTCGACCTCGAACGAAATGTTCCATCTCGAAACATTGCCCGAGCGCGTGCTGATCGTCGGCGCCGGCTATATCGCCAACGAATTCGCCGGCATCTTCCACGAATTCGGTAGCCAGGTGACGCTGATCAACCGCTCCGACGTGATCCTGCGCCAGTATGACCAGTCGATCCGCGACCGGCTGCTGCAGATCTCGATGACCAAGGGAATCGATTTCCGCTTCCATTGCGAGATCGAGAAGATCGCCAGGAATGACGATGGCAGCCTGCATGTCGAGACGAGCGGCCATTCGCCGATGGATGTCGATCTCGTGCTCTTCGCGACCGGCCGGGTGCCGCATACGCAGCAGCTCGGCCTCGAGACGGCCGAGGTCGAGATCGACGAGAAGGGTGCGATCGTCGTCGATGAATATTCCAAATCGAGCTGCGACAGCATCTATGCGGTCGGCGACGTCACCAACCGCGTCCAGCTGACCCCGGTGGCGATCCGCGAGGGCCAGGCGGTCGCCGACACCTTGTTCGACGACAATCCGACCGCGGTCGATTATGATTGCATCCCCTCGGCGGTGTTCAGCCATCCGCCGATGGCCGGCGTCGGCATGACCGAGGGCGAGGCGCGCAACAGGCTCGGCTCGATCAAGGTCTATACGTCGGATTTCCGGGCGATGAAGAATGTCCTCGCCGAGAGGAACGAGCGCGCGCTCTACAAGATGATCTGCGATGCCGAGACCGACGAGATCGTCGGCCTCCACATGATCGGCCCCGAAGCGCCGGAGATCCTGCAGGCGGCGGCCGTCGCGGTGAAGGCGCGGCTCAAGAAGAGCGACTTCGACAACGTCGTCGCGCTCCACCCGACGATGGCCGAGGAGCTGGTGCTGCTGCGGTAGGGGGTTTTCTCCTTCTCCGGCAAGGAGAGAAGGCTATCGCGTCATCTTCCCCGTCAGCGCCCAGCGGGCGCACTCCTCGCCGAGCTCGGCGACCGCCTTTGCCTCATATTCCGCGCATTCGGCTTCGCTCAGCGTGTCTCGCCAGCGGCCGTTGGTGCCCTTGTGAAT
>JAIVHR010000191.1:14592-15702 GCA_020200935.1 Sphingomonadales bacterium | reverse complement strand
TGCGTCGTCGTCGAGAGCAGCGGCAATGCCGACCTCGATTCGGCGACCTGCCGCATGATCCGCCAGCGCTTCCGCTATGCCCCCGCGCGCAACGCCGCCGGCGAACCGGTTGCCGATCGGCGCGGTTGGCGCCAGAGCTGGTGTCTGGGCCGATCCGATTGTCCGGTCGGCTGAGCCGCCCCGAGCGCTAGAGCCCGATCTCCCCAGCCAGCCAGCGCGCCGCCGCGGCCGGGCTCGCCTTGCCGGTATCGCGATCGACCATGTAATTGGCCTCGCGCATCGTCTCGACCGGTATCGCTCCCAGCAGCGGCTCGATCGCCCGGATGAAGCGATCGTCGTCCGCCCGGTCGGGCGCAATCAGCAGCACGGTATCGTAATTGGGAATCGCGCCGCGCGGATCGGCGAGCACATGGAGATTGCTCGCGGCGATCCGGCCGTCGGACGAAAAGGCGGTGATGACGTCCGCGCGGCCGGTCTCGACGGCGCGATACATGAAGGTCGGCTGGTATGACTGGGCGCCGGCGAAATCAAAGCCATAGGCGGCGCGGATGCTTGCCCATTCGGGGCGATTGAGGAACTCGACATCGGTGCCCATCGTCATGCGCGGCGCGACGCGCGCCAGATCGTCGAGCGTTTCGAGGCGATGGTGGCGCGCCGTCTCCTGCGTCGTCGCAAAGGCATAGGTGTTCTCGAAGCCGAGACGGCCGAGCAGCCGCGCGCCGTGATTTTCGGCGATCCAGTCGGCGATCTCGGCGATCATTTCATCGCGCGGCGGATGTTCGGTGCGCCGCATCGCGTTGGTCCAGAGCGTGCCGGTATAATCGACATAGACGTCGATCTCGCCCTGATGCAGCGCGGTAAAGGCGACCGTCGATCCCAGACCCTCGCGATAGCGCACCGCATAGCCGGCTTCTTCGAGCCGATCGCCGATCAGCCGGGCGAGGATATATTGCTCGGAAAATCCCTTGGCGCCGACGATCACCGTGTCCTCGTCCTCGCCTCCGAAGGAAATCGCCGGAGCGAGCGCCAGCCCGACCCCGGCCAGCAGCGCGATGATCCCGCCGCGGATCTTCGCCTTGCTGCGCCCGGCGATGCCGCTCTCGATCAGCC
>JAIVHR010000191.1:0-14586 GCA_020200935.1 Sphingomonadales bacterium | reverse complement strand
CATAGAGACCGAGCGCAAGCAAAGCCGGAAGGAAGCCGAGCGCCGGCACCGCCGCACCGATCGGCGCGAGCAGCGAATTGAGCGCCAGCAGGAAGGGATAGAACAATGCGAGCAGCGCAAGCCCGGGGATCGTCTGGACGAGGCTCGCGGCGCCGAGCACGATCCTGCGCAGCCGCGGACGCCGCGCGGCGGCCACCGCCAGCGGCAGCGCGATGACGAGGCCTAGCAGCAGAGCCGAGGCCGACAGCAGCACATGATCGGCGAGCAGCGGCGGCACCTGGGCGATCGCGGAGGCCAGCCGGTCGTTCACGCGCCTTTCTCCAGCGCGCGCAATTTCGCCATCTGCCGCCTCGGCACGGCGATCAGCGCGCTCGCCTCTTCGTTGGCCGCGTCCGACAGCATCTGTTCGGGCGTCCCGTCGGCGACCGCCCGGCCGGCGCTCATCACCAGAATACGATCGGCGAGCAGCAGCGCTTCGGCCATGTCGTGGGTGACCATGATCGTGGTCAGCCCGAGCCGGTCATGCAGGCCGCGATAGGCCTCGCCGAGCTGATCGCGGGTGACCGGATCGAGCGCGCCGAATGGCTCGTCCATCAGCATCAGCCCCGGCTCGCCGGCGAGCGCGCGCGCGACGCCGACCCGCTGTTGCTCGCCGCCCGACAATTCGCCCGGCATCCGATGGGTGAAATCGGCCGGCAGCCCGACGAGATCGAGCAGTTCGGCGATCCGCTCGCCGGACGGCTGCCCGCTCAGCCGCGGAATGATGCCGATATTCTCGCCGACCGTCATATGCGGGAACAGCCCGATATTCTGGAAGACATAGCCGATATGCCGGCGCAGCGAGTCGGGGCGGTGGCCGGCGACCGGATCGCCGCCGATCAGCACGCGGCCCGCGGTCGGCTCGACCAGCCGGTTGACCGTCTTGAGCAAGGTCGATTTGCCCGACCCCGATTCGCCGACCAGCGCGACGAAGCTGCCGCCCGCGATCGCGAGATCGACGGTGTCGACGGCGAGGCTTAGGCCTCCGTCATAGCTCTTCGAGATCTCCTCGAAGCGGACCTCGGGACCGTTGAGCTTCTCCATCGCGCCACCATCGCGGGAGCCGGAAGACCGGTCAACCGGCGCGCCGGAGCGGGGCGGCGAGCTCGGAGCGTCTGATCGACCAGGCGGGAGCTTTTGGCGGGTGCCCATCCGGCGAAAAGCGGCTAAGGGCGACGCGCAATCCAAGGGGAAATCGATGACCAAGGCAATCTTCATCACCGGCGGGGCTTCGGGCATCGGCCGCGCCGTCGCGCGCCATTTCGCCGAGCAAGGCTGGTTCGTCGGCCTCGCCGATATCAACGAAGCCGGGCTCGCCGAAACCGCGGCGCTGCTCCCCGAGGGCATGAGCTCGATCCACCGGCTCGACGTCACCGATCGCAGCGGCTGGCCCAAGGTGCTCGCCGATTTCGCCGAACGGACCGGCGGCCGGCTCGATGTGCTGTTCAACAATGCCGGGATCGGCATCGGCGGCCCGCTCGAGGATATGAGCGATCCCGATATCGACCGGACGATCGCGGTCAATTTCACCGGCGTCATCAACGGCATCCGCGCCGCCTTCCCGTATCTCCGCGATACCCCCGACAGCTGCATCCTCAATACGAGTTCGGCGGCGGGGATCTACGGCTCGGCCGGGCTGGTCGTCTATTCGGGCACCAAATTCGCGGTGCGGGCGCTGACCGAGGGGCTCGATATCGAGTTTCGCGAATATGGCATCCGCAGCCGCGCACTGATGCCGGGCTTCATCGACACGCCGCTGCTCGATGGGCCGGTGACCGGGCGCACCGGGAAGGCTGCGCAAGCAACTCGGCCTCACCCGCCAGCGCGGCCGGCTGAGCGCGGCGGAGGAGGCATGACGGCACCGCATTTTCGAGCCGCCCGGGCCGGCGATCTCGAACGGCTGCACGAAATCCGCACGGCGGCCTACCAACCCGTCTTTGCGAGCTTCCGCGCCATCGTCGGCGAGGAAATCGCTCCGCACGCCTTTCCCCGAGCCGAGGCGGAGCAAGGCGACCATCTCAACGAAATCGCCGATCAGGCTTCCGACTTCGAACTCCATGTCGTCTGCCTGGGCGAAGAGATCGTCGGCTTCGTCGCGCTGTCCTGCGACGACACGCAGAAGCTCGGCGAGATCGGCCTCAACGCCGTCCATCCCGACCATGCCGGGCAGGGCATCGGCACCGCGATGTACGAATTCGCGCTCGATCGGCTACGCGAACTCGGCATGGAAGCGGCGACTGTCGGCACGGGCGGCGACCCGAGTCATGCCCCCGCACGGCGTGCCTATGACAAAGCGGGCTTTTCCAAGGCGCTGCCCTCGGTCTGGCTCTACCGTAAGCTGTAACGAATTTCCCCGATCACAGCAGCGCGTCGATCGCCTTAGCCATCCTAACGTCGCGCTCGGAAAGGCCGCCGGCATCGTGGGTGGTCAGCAGGATATCGAGCTTGTTGTAGACATTCGACCATTCCGGATGATGGTCCATCTTGTCGGCGAGCAGTGCGACCCGCGTCATGAAGCCGAAGGCCTCGTTGAAATCGTCGAATTCGAGACTCAACGTGATCGCGTCGCGATCGGCGTCATACTCCCAGTCCGCCAGCGCTTCGAGCGCCTCGTTGCGGGTCTCCTCATCCAGCCTGTCGACCATCGTGCCTGCCCTTCCTAATGCGTGGTTGGAGCCCTATCTGCCCGAATATGGACGGCTACGTAACCCGGGACGGCCCCGATGCCGAGGCGATGGAGGCAATGGCGCGGCGTTCGCTCGAGACGCTGCCCGATGCCTTCCGCCGCAAGATGGGCAATGTCGTGCTGCGGATCGAGGAATATGCCGATCGCGAATCGCTCGAAGCGGTCGACCTGACCCATCCGATGCAGCTGTCGGGGCTCTATACCGGCCGGCCGATCGGCGAGAAGAGCATCTCCGACCCGGCTTCGATGCCCGACGTCATCCATCTCTACCGTCAGCCGATTCTTGCCGAGGCGCGCGAGCGCGGAATCGGCATCGAACGGCTGGTCCATCATGTCGTGATCCACGAAGTCGGCCACCATTTCGGCCTTTCCGACGACGATATGCACGCGCTCGAGGAGGCGGCGGAATAGGGCTTTGCGAGATCCTTCCCCGGAGTGGGAGGATGGAGTCGCGGCTTGCGCTCGCCCTCCATCCGGCCCTAAGCGCTGGGGCATGCACACCGCCTCGCTGACGCTCGACGGCCTTGGCTGCCTGCGCGGCGGGCGGCTCGTCTTTACCGGGATCGACCTCGCGCTCGGCCCCGGCGAGGCGGCGCTGATCTCCGGGCCCAACGGCTCGGGCAAGACGAGCCTCTTGCGAACCATCGCCGGGTTGCTGCCGCCCTTTGCCGGTTCGCTGCGCAGCGAGGGCGCCACCGCTTTCGCCGGCGAGGCCGCGGCGCTCGATCCCGATCGGTCGCTGGCCAAGGCGCTGCGGTTCTGGGCGCGGCTCGACGGCGGCGGCGCGGCGCAAGTCGGCAGCGCGCTCGCGGCGATGGGGCTCGCGCCGCTCGCCGAGGTGCCGGTGCGCATGCTCTCGGCCGGGCAGCTGCGGCGCGCCGGGCTGGCTCGCATGATCGCCGGCGGCGCGCCGATCTGGCTGCTCGACGAACCGGGCAACGGGCTCGACAGCGAATCGCGCGAGCGGCTCGAGCGGGCGATGGCGGCGCATCGCGCGGCCGGCGGCATAGTCGTCGCGGCGACCCACCAGCCGCTCGACCTGCCCGAGGCGCAGGCGCTGGCGTTGGAGGCCGCGCCATGACCGCGCTGCTCGACATCGCCTGGCGCGACCTGACGCGCAGCCTCGGCGGCGGGAGCTGGCTGTTGCCGATGCTCTTCTTCCTGCTCGTCGCGGCGCTGTTCCCTTTCGCGGTCGGACCCGATCCCTCCTTGCTTGTCCGCGCCGGCGGCGGCATGGCCTGGACCGCCGCGCTGCTCGCCGCATTGCTGCCGATCGACCGGCTCGTCGCGCCCGACGCCGAGGCCGGCATTCTCGATCAATATGCGGTGCGCGGGATCAGCGAGGAGCTCGTCGCCTGCGCCAAGATCCTCGCCCACTGGCTCGCTTTCGGACCGCCGCTGATGATCGCCGCGCTGCCCGCCGCGGCGTTGCTCGGCCTCGACGGCGCGATGCTGCTGCGGCTCGAGGGCGGGCTGGCGATCGGCACGCCGGGGCTCGCCGCGCTCGCCGTCACCGTCGGCGCGCTGACCGCGGGGACGCGCCGGGCTTCCGCGCTCGCCGCGGCGCCGGGTCGCTGGCCGATATCGAGCGCGGCGGCTTCGCGCTGCTCGGCGCCGCCTCGCTGCTGCTCGTCGCGATCGGCCCCTTCGCGACCGGCGCGGCGATCCGCGCGGCGCGCGGCTGACCGGGTTACAAGTAGCGGCCTAGGGACTGCCGACGCCGAGCAATCCTCCGAGATCATATTCGAGCGGCCCGGCCGGGCGCCGGCGCGGATAGGGCGGCAGGAAACCGGCGAGATCGTAGGCCAGCAGCACCGGCTCGCGCGCCGCATCGTCGCGCAGCGGCGCGCGCGCGGCGATCTGCGGCGGCGCCGGCTCGGCTTGCGGCATGCGCGCCGGAAGGGGCGGCGTAGGACGGGGCGGCGGCGCGGCCGGCTGCGGATCGACGACGAAGCCGGTCAGATCGTAAGGCAGCGGAAATTCGTATCGCGGCAGCAGCGGCGCAGGCTGGATCGCCTGCGCGGCCGTCGGCAACGCCGCGAAGCAGGCGAACAGGGCGACTCGGGAAACCATCGGTTAACCATGAAGGCGGCCGGATCGCTTGTGGAGTCGCAAACGCGCCCTGCCCCGGAACGGGACAGGAGAAAATCCTCCCCAGCGCGAAGCGCGTCGGGGGAGGGGGATCGCGCCCGAAGGGCGTGGTGGAGGGGCATGGCGACCAACTATCGGATAGGCGCTGGGCTAACGGCGGGCGCTCGCTGCGCTCGCGGCCCCTCCACCATTTTCTATGAAAATGGTCCCCCTCCCCTGACGGCCTTCGGCCTGGGGAGGATCTTCCCTACCTAGACCAGCGGGCGAAGATCGCGGTCGGGAGGAGCAGGCCGCGCGCCTCCTCGCGCACCGCCATCTCGCCGCATTCGACCTCGCCGCCGCGATGGCGGGTCGCCTGCGCCACCAGCTCGCCGATCGCCAGCGCCGACATGCGCACCGCATAGACCGTCAGCACGAGGAAGCGGCTGTCGGCATCGAGCAATTTCGCGCAATCGCCGATCAGCCCGGGCAGATCCTCCTCGAGCCGCCAGAGCTCCTTTTTCGGGCCGCGGCCGAATTTGGGCGGATCGAGCATGATCCCGTCATAGCGCCGCCCGCGCCGCACCTCGCGCGCGGCGAATTTGGCGGCATCGTCGACCAGCCAGCGGATCGGCCGGTCGGCCATGCCCGAGAGCGCCGCATTCTTTCTTGCCTGTTCAACCGACTTTTTCGAGGCGTCGACATGGGTGACTTTCGCGCCCTTCGCCGCCAGCGCGAGGCTGCCGACACCCGTATAGCCAAACAAGTTCATCGCCTCGGCGCCCTCGTCGACGCACCCCTCTAATTTGGCCCGCATCCAGGCCCAATGGCTCGCCATGTCGGGGAAGAAAGCGAGATGGCGGAAGGGGGTGCATTGGGCGGTGAAGCGCACTTCCTCCCAGGCGAGCGGCCAGCCCTCCTCAGGCACGTCGGACGAAAGCTGCCAGCGGCCGCCGCCTTCGGCATCCGATCCCGGCACGAATTCGCCGTCGGCCCGCCAGTCGGTCCGCGCCGGGGCCCACATCGCCTGCGGTTCGGGACGGATGAAGCGGAAGCGGCCATAGCGCTCGAGCTTCCGCCCGCCGCCCGAATCGACGAGGCCGTAGTCGGTCCAGGGTTCGGCGATCAGGGTGGTGAGGGTGGTGAGGGTCATCGAAACTCCGTTCGGGCTGAGCTTGTCGAAGCCCTGCCCTTCTCTCTGGGCGCATAAGAAGAAAAGCAGCCCTTCGACAAGCTCAGGGCGAACGGGATCAGGGCTTCGGCGTCGCCCTTCCGGCAATGTAATCCCGAACCGCCTCCACCTCCGCCGGCAAGGTTTCATAGCGCTCCTCGCGCTCGAACAGGCCCGACAGGCGCCGGGGCAGGCGCGGGCGGCGGCCGGTGGCGCGCTCGACGGCGTCGCGGAATTTCGCCGGATGCGCGGTGGCCAGCGTGACGATCGGGATTTCGGCCGGAAGATCGCCGGCGACGGCGCACGCGGCAGCGAAACCGATCGCGCTGTGCGGATCGAGCAGCTGCCCGGCATCTTCGGCCGCCCGGCGCATCGCCATCGTCATCGCGTCGGGACCGACGCGCATCGCGGTGAAGCTTTCGCCGATCCGCGCGCGCATCGCCTCGTCGATCGTCAGCCGCCCGTCTCGCTCGAAACGCTCCATCATGCCGCGCAGCGCCGCCGCGTCGCGATCGGCCATGTCGAACAGCAGCCGTTCGAAATTGGAGCTGACCTGGATGTCCATCGAGGGCGCCGCCGTCGGCACCAGTTCGCCGACCGAATAATCGCCCCGATCGAGCGCGCGCCGGAGGATGTCGTTGCGGTTGGTGGCGACCACCAGCCGCGCGATCGGCAGCCCCATGCGCTGCGCTATATAGCCGGCGAAGACGTCGCCGAAATTGCCGGTCGGAACCGAGAAGGCGACGCTCCGCTCGGGCGCGCCGAGGCGCAGCGCGGCCCAGGCGTAATAGACGGTCTGCGCGGCGATCCGCGCCCAGTTGATCGAGTTGACCGCGCCGAGGTCGAAACGCCCGGCGAAGTCGCTATCGCCGAACAGCCGCTTGACGATCCGCTGGGCAGTGTCGAAATCGCCTTCCACCGCGATATTGTGGACGTTGGGCGCGAGGATCGTCGTCATCTGCCGCCGCTGGACGTCCGACGTCCGCCCGGCCGGATGGAGCATGAAGATCTCGACATTCTCGCGGCCGGCCAGTGCCTCGACGGCGGCCGGGCCGGTGTCGCCCGAAGTCGCGCCGATCACCGTCAACCGCCGGCCGCGCCGGGCGAGGAAATGGTCGAAGAGCGGCCCGAGCAGCTGGAGCGCGAGATCCTTGAAAGCCAAGGTCGGGCCGTGGAACAGCTCGAGCAGCCAGTGGCGATGATCGAGCTGGATCAGCGGCGTCACGGCGCTGTGCGCGAAACGGCCATAGGCCGCCTCGCAAAGGCTCCCGAGCTCGCTTTCGCTCAACGCATCGCCGACGAAGGGCGCGATCACCCGATCCGCCGTCTCGGCATAGGACAGCCCTCCGAGCGCGCGCCACTCCTCGGCGCGCCAGCGCGGCCAGGTTTCGGGGACATAGAGCCCGCCGTCGGATGCCAGCCCGGCCAGGGTCACGCCCTCGAAATCGAGCGTCGGCGCCTCGCCCCGGCTGCTCACATAGCGCATCGCCGGATCAGCCGCGGACGGATGGCGGCGGGGCTCCGCCGCGAAGGCGAACCACTGGATCGCATAGAGCAAATGGTTGTTGGGGATGTCGCCGGGATCGGGGCGGGCAGCCGCTTCGAGCCCCGCCACGGGCTGCTCGGCGACGAGGCGGATGATATATTCGGGGTCGCGCGCGATGATGCCGGTGACCTCGCCGCCTCGCCATCCGGCGGGCGGCTCCATCGATCGCGACCAGCCGGCGACGAGCTGCATCCCCGGCCCTTCGCCGCCGCCGGTGCGACAGGCGGCGACATGCTGCCAGCCGGCTTCGCCCGCGCGATTGCGGCCGGCGACGGCGCGCCAGCCGACCGGTTCGATGCACATGCCGGTGGCGCGGCGATAGAGCAGGCCGCGATCGGGCGGCTCGGGGAAGGCGACCGGCGGCATCGCCGACGCCGCCTCATATTCGGCGAGCAGCGCCTCCTTCTCGGCCTTGCGATCGAGCTGCCAGAAGCCGAGCCCGACCATCACTGCAACGGCAAGCGCGACGAGGATCGTGGGGATGAGGGGGAGTCTCATCGGTCCGGCCGATCGACTATTCGCCCCTCGCGCGCGGCGTTGCGATATTCGAGTGCCAGCAGCATGCCCTTGGCGACGCGCAGCCCGAAGATGACGGCACTGGCGGTGAACGGCACCCAGAGCAGAACATGCAACCAAAAGGGCGGGCTCAGGGTCACCTCGACCAGCAGCGCGAGCCCCATCACCAGCGCGCCGATGATCAGCGTCAGGAAAGCCGCCGGCCCGTCGCCGACATTGAAGGAAGAATAATCGAGCCCGCAGCCGCGGCAGTTCGGCGCGAAGCGCGCGAGCCCCGCGAACAGGGTCGGCGCGCCGCAGCGCGGACAGGCACCGGTCAGGCCCGACTGGAGGGGAGTGGGGGCGGTCATGGCGTCATCCCGGCGAAAGCCGGGATCTCGGGCCGCGTGCGAGACCATCGCGCCATACTGCTTGAGATTCCGGCTCTCGTCGGAATGACGGGCAATTTCCCGCCCGCCTAATGGATTTCGCCGCCGGCGCCGCCCCAGACATAGATCGAGACGAACAGGAACAGCCACACGACATCGACGAAATGCCAGTACCAGGCCGCCGCCTCGAAGCCGAAATGCTGCTTGGCGGTGAAGTGGCCCTTATAGGCACGGACCAGGCAGACGATCAGGAAGATCGTGCCGATGATGACATGCACACCGTGAAAGCCGGTCGCCATGAAGAAGGTCGCGCCGTAGATGTTTCCCGAGAAGTCGAAGGCGGCGTGGGCGTACTCGTAGGCCTGGATGCTGGTGAACAGCAGCCCGAGCCCGATGGTCAGCCACAAGCCGGTGATCAGCCCCTTGCGGTCGCCCTCGAGCAGGCTGTGATGCGCCCAGGTCACCGTCGTGCCCGAACACAGCAGGATCAGCGTGTTGAGCAGCGGGAAGGTGAAGGGATCGAAGACGTGGATCCCCTCGGGCGGCCAGACGCCGCCGATCAACTCGACCTCGCTCGGAAACAGCGAAGCGTTGAAGAAGGCCCAGAACCAGCCGACGAAGAACAGCACTTCGGAAGCGATGAACAGGATCATGCCGTAGCGCATATGCAGCTGGACGACCGGCGTGTGATCGCCGCCATGGGCTTCCTTGACGACATCGGCCCACCAGCTGAACATGGTGAAGGCGACGCCGATCACCCCGGCGAAGAAGATCCAGCCGCCATAGGGCTGCGAATGCATCCACATGATGCCGCCCGCCGCCATCGACAGCGCGCTGAGAGCGCCGATCAGCGGCCAGATGCTGGGATTGACGAGATGATAATCGTGTTCGGGGGCGGCTCCGGCCATGTGTCGTGATTCCCTGTATGTCTAACTGCCGTTCGGGCTGAGCTTGTCGAAGCCCTGTACTTTTTTCAACGTCCAAAGTGAAGAACAGCCCTTCGACAGGCTCAGGGCGAACGGATTTTTTGCTACTAGCTTTGCCCGCCCTCCCCGTCCACGGGGTAGAAGGTGTAGGAAAGCGTGATTTCCTCGACATCGCCGATGTCGGGATCGTCGAGGATCGCCGGGTCGACATAATAGGTAACGGGCATCCGCACCCGCTCGCCGGCGCGCAAGGTCTGTTCGGTGAAGCAAAAACACTCGATCTTGGTGAAATATTGGCCGGCCTCGAGCGGCGTGACGTTGAAGGCGGCGGTGCCGGTGATCGACCGCGGGCCGAGATTTTGGGCATTGTAGAAGGCGAGCTCGCGGGCGCCGATCGCCACCCGGTCGGTGTTCTTCTCGGGCACGAAACGCCAGGGCAGGTCGCGCGCGACATTCGAATCGAAGCGCACGGTGATCATCCGCCCGACCGGCTGGAGATCGGCCGCGACAGCCTCGGCGCGCTGGGTCGTGCCGCCGAAGCCGGTGACCTGGCAGAAGATGCGGTAGAGCGGCACCGAGGCGAAGCCCAACGCAACCATGCCGGCGACCAGCAGTATAGCCATCACCAGGCTGCGGCGGTTCTTGCGGGCCAGCGTCGCGCTCATCGCACTTGCCTCCCCTCTCCCCCCGCGGGGGCGGGGGGAGAGGGATGCGTAGTCTTAGCGAGGAACGAGCTTAGACGGAGCTGGGTGAGGGGGGGCGCAGCTTTGCTGCGCGCGGAGCTTCGCTCCGCCACCCCCTCTCCAACTACGCCTAAGCTCACTGCGTTCGCTAAGGCTTCGTATCCTCTCCCCCTCAAGGGGGAGAGGGAATACGGAGCCGAACCCGCGATGTGTATCTGCTCGCTCATCCCGCCACCCCGATCTTGGCGATGGTGATGAGGTAGAACAATACGACCAGCACGCCGAGGCCGATCGCCATGGCGAGCGCGCGGCTCTTCTGCTTCCTGCGATAGATATCCTCTTCCTCGGGGGTCATGCGGCGAGCATCCCGGGCAGCCAGGCGTCGAGCGCGACGGCACCGAACAAGGCGAAGAGATAGAGGATCGAAAACAGGAACAATCGTTTCTCGGGCTTCATATGCGCCGGCCTGTCCGACCGATTGGCGAGCACTCCGGCGGCGAGCGCGAGGAAGACGGCGCTCAGCACGATCGCGGTCAGCCCGTAAAGCGCGCCGGTCAGCCCGAGTGCCCAGGGCGCAACGGCGACCGCCGCCATCGCCAGGCTGTAGAGCATGATCCGCCGGCGCGTCGCGCGCGGCCCGGCGACCACCGTCATCATCGGCACGCCGGCGCGCGCATAATCGGCGTTGACGAACAGCGACAGCGCCCAGAAATGCGGCGGCGTCCAGAGGAAGATCAGCGCGAAGAGCAGCAGCGGCAGCGCCGCGACATCGCCGGTCGCCGCGGCCCAGCCGATCAGCGGCGGAAAGGCCCCGGCGGCGCCGCCGATGACGATATTCTGCGGCGTCCGCCGCTTGAGCCAGACGGTATAGACGAGGACGTAGAACAGGATTGCCGTCGCCAGGATCGCCGCCGCCAGCCAGTTTGTCGCCAGCCCCATCAACAGCACCGAAAAGACGCCGAGCCCGACGCCGAAATGGAGCGCCGTTTCGCGGTCCATGCGGCCGGCCGGGAGCGGCCGGTTGGCGGTGCGCTTCATCAGCGCGTCGATATCGGACTCATACCATTGGTTGAGCGTCGCCGCCGCGCCATGGGCGAGCGCGATGCAGAGGATCGCGGTGAAAGCGAGCACCGGATGGAGCTGCGCGGGCGCCGCCAGCATGCCGGCAAGGCCGGTGAACACCACGAGCTTCATCACGCCGGGCTTGGTCAGCGCATAGAAATCGCGCCAATCGGCGGCGATCGGGCTGGCCGGTGCGGTTGCGGTCGTGGTGTTCATCTCGCTAACTCTAAACCGTTAGGGCTGAGGCTGTCGTGTCGAACACGACCGCAGGTTAACCCCGCTTCTCAAACCGTGAAACGCCCTTCGACAAGCTCAGGGCTAACGGACCTCGGATCACCCGGGTCAGTCGATATGCGGCAGCTTGTTGAACTGGTGGTAGGGCGGCGGGCTCGGCAGCGTCCATTCGAGCGTCGTCGCGCCTTCGCCCCAGTAATTGTCCGCGGCCTTCTTGCCGGCGACCATCGACCAGATCATGTTGACGAAGAACACCGCCATGCCGGCGAGCAGGATCCAGTAGCCCATCGTCGCGATCTCGTTCCAATAGGCATAGGCGTCCGGATAGTCGGGATAGCGACGCGGCATGCCGTCGAGCCCGAGGAAATGCATCGGGAAGAAAAGCACGTTCACGCCGACGAAGAACAGCCAGAAATGCAGCTGGCCGAGAAACTCGTTATACATCCGCCCGCTCATCTTGCCGAACCAGTAATACCAGCCGGCGAAAATCCCGAACACCGCGCCGAGCGACAGCACATAGTGGAAATGCGCGACGACGTAATAGGTGTCGTGGACGTAATTGTCGAAGCCGCCATTGGCGAGCACGACGCCGGTGACGCCGCCGACGGTGAACATGAAGATGAAGCCGAGCGCCCAGAGCATCGGCGTCTTGAAGGACACCGAGCCGCCCCACATGGTGGCGATCCAGCTGAAGATCTTGATCCCGGTCGGCACCGCGATGACCATCGTCGCGGCGGTGAAATAGATCTTCACGTTGAGCGACAGCCCGACGGTGAACATGTGGTGCGCCCAGACGATGAAGCCGACGACGCCGATCGCGACCATCGCATAGGCCATGCCGAGATAGCCGAAGACCGGCTTGCGGCTGAAGGTGGCGACGATCTGGCTGACCATGCCGAAGCCCGGCAGGATCATGATGTAGACCTCCGGATGGCCGAAGAACCAGAAGAGATGCTGGAACAATAGCGGATCGCCGCCGCCGGCCGCATCGAAGAAGGTGGTGCCGAAATTGCGGTCGGTCAGCAGCATCGTGATCGCCGCGGCGAGCACCGGCAGCGCCAGCAGCAGCAGGAAGGCGGTGACGAGGATCGACCAGACGAAGAGCGGCATCTTGTGCAGGGTCATGCCCGGCGCGCGCATGTTGAAGATCGTCGTAATGAAGTTGATCGCGCCGAGGATCGACGACGCGCCGGCCAGGTGCAGCGACAATATCGCCATATCCATCGCCGGACCGACCGATCCGGTGGTCGATAGCGGCGCATAGACCGTCCAGCCGGTGCCCGCGCCCAGCCCTGTACCGCCGGTTACGAAGGTCGAACCGAGCAGCAGGCTGAAGGCCGGCGGAAGCAGCCAGAAGCTGATATTGTTCATCCGCGGGAAGGCCATGTCGGGCGCGCCGATCATCAACGGCACGAACCAGTTGCCGAAGCCGCCGATCATCGCCGGCATGACCATGAAGAAGACCATGATCAACCCGTGCGCGGTGATCAGCACATTCCACAGATGGAGCGCCTCGTTGCCCTCGGCGCCGGCCCACATTTCGAGATACTGGATGCCGGGCTCGGCGAGCTCCATCCGCATCATGCCCGAAATCGCGCCGCCGATGATGCCGGCGATAATCGCGAAGAGCAGATAGAGCGTGCCGATGTCCTTGTGGTTCGTCGACATGAACCAGCGGACGAAAAAGCCGGGCTTGTGATCGGCGCCGTGATGCGCCTCGTCATGCGCCTGGAATTGGGCGGGGGTGGCTGCGGTATCGGTCATGTGTCTCTAATGCCTCAGTTTCCGACGGCGGCTTGGTCGACGACCTCGCCTTCGGTTGCGCCCGGAACCGTATCGGTGTTGACCGGGGCTTCGCTGTCTTCGGTGATCGGCGTGGCCGGATCCACGCCGGCATCGGCGGACGCGTCGCCGGGCATTGATCCGCCCTGCGAGCGGACCCAGGCGGCGAACCGGTCGCGCGGCAGCACCTCGACCGCGATCGGCATATAGGCATGCCGCGCGCCGCACAATTCGGAACATTGGCCGTAATAGACGCCGGGCCGGTCGACGCGCACCCAGCCTTCGTTGAGCCGCCCCGGAACCGCGTCGATCTTGGTCCAGAAGGCGGGAACCGCGAAGCTGTGCAGCACGTCAGACGCGGTGACCAGGAAACGCACATTGACGCCGGCCGGGATCACCAGCCGGTTGTCGACCGCGAGCAAGCGCGGCCCGTCGGCATCGGTGCGGAAGGCCGCGCCTTCGGCCTGATCGCCTTCTTCCTCGAGCATGTTCGAGATCACGGTGAGATCGCCGTGATCGGGATATTCATAGGTCCAGTACCATTGGTTGCCGGTGATCTTGACGGTCACCGTTATAGCGTACGACGATCCACAGCAGCAATGCGAGCACCAAGAGCGAAATCACCGTGATGATCGGCATCAGCAGATAATCGTGGAAATTCGCCGCGCGTTGGCCAACCTCGGTATATTGATCCTGCAGCCACATCCGCCCGTCGGGCTGGCCGACGGCTTCGACCGGCTCGGAATAGAATTCCGATGACCCGGCGATTTCGGCCGCCTCGGCGAGCGGCACCTCGCCCGCGGCCGCGCCGTTCTCGCCGGGCGCGGGCGCCAGTTCGGCTTCGGGTGCCGGCGGCAATTCGGCCTGCGCTACCGCGGCTGTAACGCCGGCGATCGAGGCCGCGGACAGGCTCGCCACGAGCAGGAATGTCTTCAGAATGCGCATCATGTCCCCGATTGGCATGGGTTCATCCTCGGCAGACATGGACGCCGAAGCTGATTCTGGGGCGGCTTATAGGCATCCGGCGGCATCGCCTCAAGCGCCGAATGGCGGAAAATGCGGCAAACATGCCCGCTTGCCGCGCCGCGGCGGCTTTCGTATCCCGCTCGCCGTCGAACAAGGAAAGACGAGACATGACCGACGAGGAGATATTGTGTGAATTCCGCGCCGCCGGCGCGCTGCTCGATAGGCATTTCATCCTGTCTTCGGGGCGCCACAGCGCCCAATATCTGCAATGCGCGCGGGTGCTGATGGATCCGATCCGCGCCGCCCGCCTTGCCTCGGCGCTCGCCGCGACGCTGCCGCACGATATCCGCAAGCAGATCGACATCGTCGTCTCGCCGGCGATGGGCGGGTTGATCATCGGCCACGAGATGGGCCGGGCACTTGGACTCGAAGCGATTTTTCTCGAACGGCCCGAGGGGAGCTTTGAACTGCGCCGCGGTTTCGCGCTCGAACACGGGCAGAAGGTGCTGATGGTCGAGGATATCGTCACCACCGGCC
>JAIVHR010000023.1 GCA_020200935.1 Sphingomonadales bacterium | reverse complement strand
GATGAACGCCGCCTGCAGCGACGGTTCGACCCTGGTCACCTTGGCCAGATAGATATTTCCCTTGAGCTGCTTGTGCTCTTCGGACTCGAAATCAAACTCCTCGATCCGGTTCGATTTGACGACGGCCACGCGGGTTTCCTCCCGGTGGCGCGCATCGATCAGCATACGCGTTGGCATTGAAAAGTCTCCAGGCATGCCGGGGAGGATTTGCGCCTCGGGCGGACATGCGAATTGATGCGCGGGCGGACGGCTTGGGCTCGAAGCCTTCGGCGATCCGTCCGGCAAGGTATGAATGAACTGCGTTCGCCGCCCCGGCATTTCCCGCCCGGCGGGCGGGAGGACCTTCCATGCGGAGAAGCACCCCGATCGGGCACCCCGAAATCATGGTCGAAGGTGAATGCGTCATGCGGCGTCAACCTGTCGGGCCGGCCGACATGTCGGCGCGGCGCGATATCTCGAAAAAAATAGCGGCACCGGCGCCGGTTGGCGCCGCATTGTGCCTTGCCAAAACAGCTAGCAGTGCGCCGTCGCCACGGCAAGCCAAAGCGGCTCGCCGGAACCGCCGATAAAGCTCTCATTTAGGGTAAACGGCTCATTTACCGCGTAGTTTCACGCTGTTTTGAAGCGCGCCGCCTAGCGTCTGCCCGATCGACAGACGGCAAGAGTAACCGTAATCATGGCTTCAGGCTGGACCCGGCGGGGTCAATCGCGGCACAAACGGGCAATGTTGACCATCCTCGCCACGCTTTTCGCAATCATCGGCTGGCAGCCGGCGCTCGCCACGGCGATCGAGGCGGTCACCGTGACGCCCGAGCGGGTGACCGTGCAATTCGACGATTATGTCGAGAATGCCTCGGCCTTCGTGCTCGACGATCCGTCGCGCATCGCGATCGACATTGCCGGCGCGCGGGCCGGCAATAATAGCCGCGGCGGCGGCGCCGTGGATTCGGTGCGCCAGGGGCAATATAGCCCCGGGACCGCGCGGATCGTGCTCGATCTCTCGCGCCCGGTGGTGTTCGACAATGGCCGCTTCGCCGAGGACGGCCGCAGCTTCGTGCTCGATCTGAGGCCGGCGAGCCGCATCGCCTTTGCCAGCGCCGCCGGTGCCGGCCGGGCGAGCTTCTTTCCGCCGATGGCGCTGCGCGCGCGTCTACAGGGCCGCGGCGGGCTCAGCGTGCCGCTGCCGCGCGCGACCCCGGCCGACCAGCGCGCGCTGCCGACCGTGCGCGGCCCGCGCGGCCGACCGCTGGTCGTCATCGACGCCGGCCATGGCGGCCACGATCCGGGCGCCATCTCGCCCTTCGGCCAGCTGCGCGAAAAGGACGCGACCCTGGCGATCGCCCGGGCGCTGCGCGACCGGCTACTCGAATCGGGCCGCGTGCGCGTCGCGCTGACCCGCGAGGACGATCGCTTCCTGATCCTCCAGGAACGCTACGAGATCGCCCGCCGGCTGGGCGCCGAACTCTTCGTCTCGGTGCATATCGACAGCGCCGAAAATCCCGAGGCACACGGGGCGACGGTCTATACGCTCTCCGAAGTCGCCTCGGACCGGGATTCGGCGCGGCTCGCGCGGCGCGAGAATGCCGCCGACATCATCAACGGCGTCAATCTCGGCGGTCAGGACGACGATGTCCGCTCGATCCTCATCGATCTCACCCGGCGCGAGACGATGAATATCTCCTCGCGCTTCGTCGAGACCTTCTGGCGGCAGGCGAACGGCGCGCTGCCCTTCCGCGACGATTATCACCGCTTCGCCGGCTTCGCGGTGCTCAAGGCGCCCGATACGCCCTCGATCCTGTTCGAGGCCGGATATCTGACCAACCGCGACGATGCGCGGCGAGTCTTCTCGCGCGACGGCCAGAGCGCTATCGCCGACGGCATGGCGCGCGCCATCGAAACGCACTTCGCCCGGCGGATCGCCGCGGCCAGCCCCTGACGGTTCCCGAGGAAGGCCCAGGCCCGCACTCTCGGCCTGAACCCGAACCGTTGGAACTGGATTCCTGCCTGCGCAGCAATACTCTTACTGGCATCGATTTGAAAAACTGGTAGAGCTTGCGCCCGATGACCGAGGAGGCCGAACCGACCCTGCGCATGCGTCTGCGCCGCGAAGCGAGCGGCTTTGCGGGCACCGTGCGGCGCGCGCTTTCAAAGCGAAGGGTGCGCTGGCCGCTCTATCTGCTCGCCGTGATGCTCGCCGCCGCGATCGCCTTCTGGGCGATGTTCATGCGCGACCTGCCGTCCGCCGAAAGCCTGCTCGATTACGAGCCGCCGCTGCCGACCTTCGTCCGCGACGTCGACGGCGAACTCGCCCAGAGCTTCGCCCGCGAACGCCGGGTCGAACTGGCCTTCGAGGAATATCCGCAGCCGCTGGTCCGCGCCTTTCTCGCCGCCGAGGACAAGACCTTCTTCACCCATGGCGGGCTCGATTATACCGGCCTGTTCGGCGCGGTCGTCGATTATGCCAGCAAGCTGGGCACCGACGAGCGCGCGCGCGGGGGCTCGACGATCACCCAGCAGGTGGCAAAGAACCTGCTGCTGACCAACGAATATTCGGTGACCCGCAAGATCCGCGAGGCGATCCTCGCCTATCGCATCGAATCGGTGCTTTCGAAGCCGCAGATTCTCGAACTCTATCTCAACCAGATCTTTCTCGGCCGCAACGCCTATGGCGTCCAGGCCGCGGCGCGCGCCTATTTCGACAAGGACGTCGCCGATCTCGAGATCCACGAAGCGGCCTTCCTCGCCGCGCTGCCGCGCGCGCCGGCCAACTACAACCCCAACCGCTTTCCCGAACGCGCGCTCGAGCGGCGCAATTATGTGCTCGATCAGATGCGCAGCAATGGCTGGATCGAGCCGGCGGCCTACAGTCAGGCGCGGGCGATGCCGCTCGGCACGACACGCACCAGCCGCGCGATCACCGACAATGCCGGCGGCTATTATATGGAAGAGGTCCGCCGCCTGCTGATCGAGAACTTCGGCGAAGATGCCGAGGACGGCCCCTACGGCATCTATTCGGGCGGGCTCTGGGTGCGCACCGCCTACGATCCCGATATGCAGGCATCGGCCGAGAATGCGCTGCGCGCCGGATTGCTGCGCTTCGACAGCGGGCGCCCCTGGGCCGGGCCGATCGCCGCGATCCCGATGGATGACGGCGAATGGCAGTCGCATCTCGCCAGCGCCAACCTGTTCATCGACTATGAGGATTGGCGCGTCGCGGCGGTGATCTCGAAGGGCGCCGACAGCATCACCATCGGTTTCGACGACGGCGAGACGGCGACCATGCCGCGCTGGGGCGCCAACGTTCCGCGGCGCGATGGCGGCACCGCATTTTCGACCATCCAGCCCGGCGACGTCATCACCGTGCGGCCCTCCGAAGGCGCCTGGGCGATCGCCAAGGTGCCCGACGTATCGGGCGGCATGGTCGTCGAATCGGTCCAGACCGGGCGCGTCCACGCGATGCAGGGCGGCTTTTCGAGCGGCCTCGCCGCCTTCAACCGCGCCACCCAGGCCGAGCGCCAGCCGGGCTCCTCGATCAAGCCCTTCGTCTATGCCGCGGCGCTCGAAAACGGCATGACCCCGGCCTCGATCATCACCGACGGACCCTTCTGCGTCTATCAGTCGGCCTCGCTGGGCCGCAAATGCTTCCGCAATTCGGGCGGCGGCATGGCCGGACCGCAGACCATGCGCTGGGGCCTCGAACAATCGCGCAACCTGATGACGGTGCGCGCGGCGAGCGAGACCGGGATGCAGAATGTCGTCGATCTGATCAGCCGCGCCGGGATCGGCGATTACGATCCCTATCTCGCCTTCTCGCTGGGCGCCGGCGACACCACGGTGCTGCGCCTGACCAACGCCTTCGGGATGCTCGCCAATCACGGCAAGGATGTCGGCCCGTCGCTGATCGATTATGTCCAGGACCGGCACGGCAACGTCATCTATCCGCGCAACTGGTCGGCCTGCGAAGGCTGCAACATGGACGATTGGGACGGCGAGGCGATGCCGCGCCCGCCGGTGCCCGGCCGCCAGATCGTCGACCCGGTGACCGCCTTCCAGCTCATCCATATCCTCAGGGACGTGATCACCCGAGGCACCGCGCAGCGCTTGAACGATCTCGATCTGCCGCTGTTCGGCAAGACCGGCACCACCACCGGCCCGACCAATGTCTGGTTCGTCGGCGGCACGCCCGAAATCGTCGCCGGCGTCTATGTCGGCTACGACCAGCAGAACCGCTCGCTCGGCGGCTGGGCGCAGGGCGGCCGCGTATCGGCGCCGATCTTCAAGGAATTCGTCGAGGCGAGCCTGCTCGACCGGCCGGTACGCGATTTCTCCGCTCCCAACGGCGTGCGGATGATCCCGATCGACCGCCGATCGGGCCGCCGCGTGTTCGGCGCCTGGCCGTCGGGCGAGGACCGCGCGGCGATCATCTGGGAAGCCTTCCGCGCCGAAAGCGAACCGACCCGCACCATCCGCCGCGATCTGATCGCCCGGCGCGAACCCGAAATCCGCATCGATCAGCCGCAGACCACGGTCGAGACGTCGGTGCCGACCAACGACAGCGAATTCTTGCAATCCGAAGGCGGGATTTACTAACAGCGCCCGTGACCTATTCCGTCATCCCGGCGAAAGCCGGGATCTCGTGCAGCCTTGCGGGACGCTTCTGCCAAGCCGCGCGAGATTCCGGCTTTCGCCGGAATGACGTGTTCTTGGAATTTTGGAGAACCCCATGCGCGCCGAAGCGCAAAATTTGATCGATCAGATCCACCAGGCGCTCGACCTTTTGCGCCGCTTCCTCGACTGGGACGTCGCCAGGGCGCGGCTCGACGAGTTGAATGCGCGCGTCGAGGATCCGACGCTGTGGGACGATCCGAGGGCGGCGCGCGAGATCATGCGCGAACGCGGCCGGCTCGAAAGTGCGATCGAGGCGGTGCGCAAGATCTCCCGCGAGCTCGACGATACCGCCGAGATGATCGAGCTCGCCGAAGCCGAGGGCGATGGCGCGCTCGTCGACGACGCGGTCAAGGCGCTCGAAACGCTCGCCGAGCGCGCCGAGCGCGACAAGGTCGAAGCCTTGCTCGCCGGCGAGGCCGACGCCAACGACACCTATCTCGAGATCCATGCCGGCGCCGGCGGCACCGAGAGTCAGGACTGGGCCGAGATGCTCCAGCGCATGTATCAGCGCTGGGCCGAACGGCGCGGCTACAAGGTCGAGCTCGTCGATTACCATGCCGGCGAGCAGGCCGGGATCAAGGCCGCGACCATGCTGATCAAGGGCGACAACGCCTATGGCTACGCCAAGACCGAAAGCGGCGTCCATCGGCTGGTGCGGATCAGCCCCTATGACAGCTCGGCGCGCCGCCATACGAGCTTTTCGAGCGTCTGGGTCTATCCGGTGATCGACGATGATATCGATATCGATATCAACGAGGGCGAGCTCAGGATCGACACCTTCCGCGCCTCGGGTGCCGGCGGCCAGCATGTCAACACCACCGACAGCGCGGTGCGCATCACGCATGAGCCGACCGGCATCGTCGTCTCCTCGCAATCGCAGCGCTCGCAGCACAAGAACCGCGCCGAGGCGATGAGCATGCTCAAGGCGCGGCTCTACGAAGCCGAGCTCCGCCGCCGCGAGGACGAGGCCACCGCGGTCGAAGCCTCGAAGCAGGATATCGGCTGGGGCAGCCAGATCCGCTCCTATGTCCTCCAGCCCTATCAGATGGTGAAGGACCTTAGGACCGGGGTCACCTCCTCGACGCCCTCGGACGTGCTCGACGGCGATCTCGACAAGTTCATGTCGGCGGCGCTATCGCAGCAGGTAACAGGGGAAAAGGTCGAGGTCGAAGATATAGAATGACGCGCCGGGCCGCGCTTCTATTGCTGTTTGCTTCCGCGGGCTGCGACTGGCTCGGCGGCGCGGACGATGATTCGCGCTTCCCGCCGGCCGACCGGCCGGTCTCCGACATCGTCGCCAGCCAGTTTTCCGACGAGGAAACGCGCGACAGTCAGAATGAGGCCGAGCGGGTGATGGAGATGGCCGAGATCGCGCCGGGAATGACGGTCGCCGATATCGGCGCCGGCAACGGCTATTACACGATCCGGCTGGCGCCGCGGGTCGGCGAGGACGGCCGGGTGCTGGCCCAGGACATCATCCCGGCAACCCGCGACCGGCTGGCCGAACGCGTCACCCGCGAGCGGCTCGACAATGTCAGCGTGCGTCTCGGCGAGCCCGCTGATCCGATGCTGCCCGGCGACAGCTTCGACCGCATCTTCATGGTCCATATGTATCACGAGATCGAAAGCCCCTACGAGTTCCTGTGGAACATGCGGCCGGCGCTGCGCGCCGACGGGCTGGTCATCGTCGTCGATGCCGACCGGCCGACCAACCGCCACGGCACGCCGCCCGATCTGCTGCGCTGCGAATTCCGCGCCGTTGGGTATACCGAGGTCGCCTATCGCGCGATGCCCGAGATCGGCGGCTATTTCGCCGCCTTCCGCAAGCAGGGCGCCCGCCCCGAGCCCGAGGACATCGTCCCCTGCGGGCAATAGTGATGAAACGCGAATCCATTCGCGTCATTCCAGCGAAAGCTGGAATCTAGGGCGACAAGGCATGGACGGGGCGGAATGAAACGCGGCGGATGGACATACAT
>JAIVHR010000316.1 GCA_020200935.1 Sphingomonadales bacterium | reverse complement strand
CGAGTGCGGTATCCTCGCCGATCGCATCGACGAGATCGCCGGCCTGCTCGGTATGGACGACATGATCGGGCAGGATCCCCGAGGCGCCGCCCGCGGTATAGAGATCGGTCGGGAAATTGCCGGGCTCGGTGAGGATCTGCGAGCGATCCTCCCGCAGCCGCGCGGCGGCGACGATCAGCTTGAAGAGATTGACCGAGACCGAATCGGTGACGATCACCTCATGCGGCTTCGCCCCGATCAGCGGCGCGACCTTGCCGCCGATCCGCTCGGGCGCGGTGATCCAGTCATTGGCGTTCCAGCTGCGGATCAGATCCTCGCCCCATTGCCGCTCGACCGCATCGCGCTGGACGGCGATCGTCTCGCGCGGCAGCGCGCCCAATGAATTGCCGTCGAGATAGATCACCCCCTCGGGCAGCACGAACCGCTCGCGCATCCTTGCCAGCGGATCGGCGGCGTCGAGCGAGCGGGCGGTTTCGAGGGTGGTCATGGGGATAGCCTAGCATCAATCCCTCTCCCAAGGGGAGAGGGCCGTGAACTCTTAGCGAGGAACGAGCTTAGAGTTCGCTGGGTGAGGGGCTCAGACCTATCGTGAGGGCGGAACCCCTCATCCAACTTCGCCTAATTTCGCCCCTCGACAAGCTCGGGCTCAATAAGGCTCCGTATCCTTCTCCCCTTGGGAGAAGGTTTGAGATTAGAATCCCAGCGCCGCCCGGATCAACTCGACCTGCCGCTCCCAGGCCGCCGTCCCCGGCGAGACCAGCTCGACATGGCCTTCGCCGGGGATCGTCACCAGCTCGATATCGGTCACGTCGCGGGCGATCTGCGCGTTGAGATAGGCTTCGGCATAATCGGGCGGGGCGATGCGGTCGCGCGCGCCGTTGACGAGGATCTGCGGCGCGACGCCCGCCGGCATTTTCTGCGGCGAAGTCAGCTCGGGTCGGCCGCCGAGCATCGCCGCCGGCGCCTCGGTGCCGCAGGGATGGCCGACGCGCCGTGACCCAGCTTCGAGATCGGGGAGGCCGCCCTGGCTGATGACGGCGCCGATCGGCAGCCGTGTCGAGCCGGTCAACTCGTCGCCGGGGAGCGCGCCCTGCCGCGCCGCCAGCCAGAGCGCCAGATGGCCGCCCGCCGAATGGCCGATCGCGACGATGTTCGAGAGGTCGAGATTGTATCGAGCGCCCTCGCGCATCAGCGAGTCCGCGGCCGCGAGCACGTCTTCATAGCTCCCCGGAAAGCCGCCGCCCTCGCGGTCGACGCCGCGATATTCGATATTCCAGACGGCGATGCCGCGGCCGCGCAGATCGCCGGCGATCCAGTTCATGATATCGCGTTCGGCGATGTCGGTCTGCCAGCAGCCGCCATGGATCATCAGCACGGTCGGATGCGGGCCGTCGGTTTCGGGGATCCAGACCTCGGAAAATTGCAGCGCGCCGTCGCCATAGGGGATGCGCGCGTCGGGTTCGGGCTTCGCCTGCGAAAACAGATCGTCCCAGACCATGATCTCGCCGGCGGGATGCTGCGTGATTGGGGGCGGGTCGGCGGGCATGGCGCAGGCGGTCAATCCGGCAATGCAGGCGAGCGCCTGCAGGAGCTGTTTGTGCATGCCGGGAATGTTAGGCGGCAATGTCTGCAGGTGCAATCGCCGGTGGCCCGTCGCAGGACTTAAGCC
>JAIVHR010000315.1 GCA_020200935.1 Sphingomonadales bacterium | reverse complement strand
GTCCCAGGCCGGAAAGGCGATCACATCGAGCTCGGGCGCGAAATAGGCGGCCGCCTCGGCAAGCCCGCGCATCGCGGCTTCGTCGGGAGCGATATAGACCGCGCGGCTGCCCCCGATCGCCGCGGCGCGGGCGATGTCGGCCATCAGCCAGGGGAGAAAGCCGGCCGGAGCGCCCGACAAGGTGAAGGGAGTCTGCGCCTTCAGGATGCGCTGCCGGTCGGCGTTCATTGTCCGCGCCGCACGATCGATCCGTCACCCTGAACTTGTTTCAGGGTCCATAAGCTCGAGCCCGTCGATCGATGCTCGGCGTCAGAGCGTATGGATGCTGAAACGAGTTCAGCATGACGAAAATTGCCTTGCCCCCTCATTTCGCCACCGGGATGTAATCGAGCTTCCGCAGCGCCTCCATCATCGGACCCGCGAAGGCCGTCGGCGGCGCCTCGGTGCCGATCGCCCAGGCCATCACCGAAACGTCGTCGGTCTCGAGCAATCGCTCGAACCAGTCGATCTGCCCGGCGTCCCAACTTTCAGCATGCGCATCGAAAAAACCGCCGATCAGCATGTCGGCTTCCCGGGTGCCGCGATGCCAGGCGCGGAAGTGCAATCGCTTGAGGCGGACGTCTCGGTTCACGGAGGCTCCAACAGCAAAGGCCGGCGGGCGCTGGTCGGCCCGTCGGCTTGGGGTTAGGGTCATCTAGTGATGCGGCCCGAGATACTCAATCCGCTGTTCGCCGATGTGCAGACCCTGTCGGGCGTCGGCAAGGCGCTCGCCCGGCCGCTCGGGCGGCTGAAGCTCGATCATCTCGTCGATCTGCTGTTCCACCTGCCGAGCGGATGGATCGACCGCAAACCCGTCGAGACGCTCGATATGGAGGATGCCGGGCGCGTGGTGACGGTTACCGTGACGCCGGTCGATTACCGGCAGGGTGGTCCGCGCAGCCCGCTCAAGGTGCATGCGACCGACAAAGACGGCAACTATCTGAGCCTCGTCTATTTCAACAATCCGGGCTGGGGGAAGAAGCAGCTGCCGCTCAACCAGCCACGCACCGTCTCCGGGCGTATGGAGCTCTATGGCCAGGAACTGCAGATCGTCCATCCCGATTTCGTGCTCGAACCGGGGAAGGGTGACGAGATCCCCACGCGCGAGCCGATCTATGCGCTGTCCGAGGGGCTGACCAACCGGCGGATCGGCCAGCTCGCCGCCCAGGCGCTCGAACGCGCGCCCGAGCTGCCCGAATGGATCGAGCCGAGCCTGGTCGCCAGGGAAGGCTGGCCCGCATGGCGCGAGGCGATCGCGGCGATCCATGCCGACCCGGCCGACGAAAAGGCCCGGCGGCGGCTCGGCTATGACGAGATCTTCGCCAACCAGCTCGCCTTCGCTTTGGTCCGCGCCGATTCGCGCCGGCGCAAGGGTCAGGCGCTGCGCGGCGACGGGCGGCTGCGCGACGCGCTAAAGCTTCCTTACGAGCCGACCGGCGCGCAGACGCGCACGATATCCGAGATCGAGGGCGATCTCGCGCAGGATGTCGCGATGCTGCGGCTGCTGCAGGGCGATGTCGGCTCGGGCAAGACTTTGGTCGCGGTGATGGCGCTGCTGGTCGCGGTCGAGGCGGGCTTCCAGGGCGCCTTCCTCGCCCCGACCGAGATCCTTGCCCGCCAGCATTACGATAC
>JAIVHR010000022.1 GCA_020200935.1 Sphingomonadales bacterium | reverse complement strand
AACGCGCCGACGAATGGCGCCTCATCGGCCTCGCCCTTCGGCGGCATCGGCTTTTCGGGCAACCACCGGCCAAGCGCCTATTACGCCGCCGATTATTGCGCCTATCCGGTCGCCTCGGCCGAAGCCCCCGGCATCCGCGCCGCGATCGGCGTGGGGCTGAGGGAGGGCTGAGCACAACACCAACGCTACCCGCCCAACCGCTCAATCGTAGCGCTGGTCTTCGTAAGCGATATCGCTGAAGCGGGTGAATTCGCGATCGAAATGGAGCGTCACGCTGCCGGTCGCGCCGTGGCGCTGCTTGGCGACGATGACCTGGGCGCGGCCGGCGATCTCGGAATGTTTGAGTTCCCATTCGGACCGTTTCTCGCGATCCTCCGACGAGCTGTTCTCGCTGATCATCGGCGGCTCGGCGAAGCCGTGATAATAATCCTCGCGATAGACGAACAGCACGATATCGGCATCCTGCTCGATCGACCCCGATTCGCGCAGATCCGACAGCTGGGGCTTCTTGTCCTCGCGCTGTTCGACGGCGCGGCTCAATTGCGACAGCGCCAGCACCGGCACGTCGAGTTCCTTGGCCAGCGTCTTCAGCCCGCGGCTGATCTCCGAAATCTCCTGGACGCGGTTTTCCTGCCGCCGCCCGGCCGAGCCCTGGAGCAGCTGCAGATAATCGACCACGATCACGCCGATATTGCGCTGGCGCTTCAATCGCCGCGCGCGCGTGCGGATCGCGGCGATCGACAGGCCCGGCGTATCGTCGATATAGAGCGGCAGCGCCTCCAGATCGGCGGCGGCGCGGGCGAGATCGCGGAACTCGGCCTGGCTGATCGCGCCCTTTCTGAGCTTCGACGAGGATATCCGCGACTGTTCGGCGAGGATACGCGTGGCGAGCTGGTCTGCCGACATTTCGAGGCTGAAAAAGGCGACCGGCGCGCCCATCGATTCCTCGGCATCGACGCCGTCCTCGAGATCGCGGGCGAAGCGCCGCGCGCAATTGAAGGCGATGTTGGTGGCGAGCGCCGTCTTGCCCATGCCGGGGCGGCCGGCGAGGATCGTCAGATCCGATTTGTGGAGGCCCCCGAACTGATAGTTGAGGCTGTCGAAACCGGTCGTGTAGCCCGAAACCTTGCCGCCCGAATTCTTCGCCCGCTCGGCCTGCTTGACGGCTTCCGACGCGGCGCGGGCGAAGGTCTTGGTCGAGCCCGATTCGCCGCCCTCCTCGGCGACCGTATAGAGCGCGATCTCGGCTTCCTCGATCTGGCTCTTAGGATCGACATCGACGCTGGTGTCGATGGCGCGCTCGACCATCTCGCGGCCGACCCCGATCAGCTCGCGCAGCAGGGCGAGATCGTAGATCTGGGTCGCGAAATCCCTGGCGCCGATCAGCGCCGCGCCGCTCTCGGTCAGCTTGGCGAGATAGCCGGCGCCGCCTGCTTCCTTCAGCCCCTCGTCGCTTTCGACGATCGGCTTCAGGGTGACCGGGTTGGCGATCATGTTCTTGTCGACGACCATGCGGATGATCGCCTCGTAGATTCGGCCATGAACCGGATCGAAGAAATGATCGGCGCGGATGATCCGCTGCACCTCGTCGACGAGCCGGTTGTCGATCATAAGCGCGCCGAGCAGAGCTGCTTCGGCGTCGAGATTGTTCGGCAGCGCGGGCGTGCCGTCATCGCTGTCGGATACGAGTCGGATCGGTTCGGCCATGGACCGACCCTTGTCGCGCCGATCGCCTGCCGCGGCAAGCCCACAAGCCTGTGGATATGATGTTGGCGGCGAGAAAGACGCTCGCAGGGCGCGCCAAACCCTCTCCCATCCGCTTTCTTCTCCCAAGGGGAGAAGGATACGGAGACTTGCTGAGCGTAGCGAAGCTAGTCGGAGTTGGATGAGGGGTTCCGCGCTCTTGATACGCCGGAACCCCTCACCCAACCCTCTCCCCATGGGAGAAGGCTATTTGCCGAAGCGCTCGTTGGACCCATAAGGCTATACATTGTCTCGGCCCGCCCCGCCGACTAAGTCCGCTCGCATGTCCGACCCGCGGATCATCGACATCGCGCTCGACGAGCAGACGATCATCTGGCGCAATGCCGATATCGAGCAGGAACGCCGGATCGCGATCTTCGATCTGCTCGAGGGCAATCGCTTCGAGCCGGCGCGCGAATATCCGGACGGCTATGCCGGGCCCTACAAGCTCGCATTGCGCGTCGAGGAGGGGCGGCTGGCGCTCGACATCAGGAGCGAGAGCGGCGATCCGCTCGAAACGATCGTCCTCGGCCTCAACCGCTTCCGCCGCCCGATCCGCGATTATTTCGCCATCTGCGACAGCTATTTCCAGGCCATCCGCCAGGCCTCGCCGCAGCATATCGAGACCATCGACATGGCCCGGCGCGGCGTACACAATGACGCGGCCGAGCTGCTCAAGGAGCGGCTCGAAGGCAAGATCGCGGTCGATTTCGACACCGCGCGCCGGCTCTTCACCCTGATCTGCGTCCTCCACATCCGGGGCTGAGATGCGGAGCTTCGCCTGGATCCTCATCTTGCTTCTCTGCGCCGCGGCGGCCGGCTTCGCGCTGTGGCAGGCGGCGATCGGCTGGCGACCGGCCGAGAGCCAGTATCCGACGCAGGGAGTGATGATCTCGGCCACGGACGGCGCCGTCCACTGGCCGACGCTGAAGGGCGCGGGGGCGGATTTCGCCTATCTGCTGGCGACAGACGGCGACGAGGCGCGCGATCCGCGCTTTGCGATCAATCGCGGCGGCGCGATCGCCGCGGGGCTGCGCTACGGCGTCGTCCACAAATGGCGGCTCTGCCGGCTCGGCGCCGACCAGATCGCCAATTTCCTCGCCAATGTGCCGCGCGATCCCGACATGCTGCCGCCCGCCGTGATGCTCGATCTCGAAGACGATTGCGCCGACCGGCCCGATGTCGCGCTGCTGATCGCCGAACTGACAGCCTTCCTCGAGGCGATCGAGCCCTATAGCGGCGATCCGGCGGTGCTCTACGAACGCTCCTTCTGGCTGCGGCGGCGGCTGTTCCCGCCCGATTACGGCGCGGTGCCCTGGGCGATCTGGGAAGCGAGCGACATCCGCCGGGTCGAAGGTGTGGAAAACCCGGTCCGCTGGTCTGTCGTCAGGCCGCCCGAAAGCGCTAAGGATAACCCATGAGCATCATGGCCGACCGCTGGATCCGCGAGCGCGCGCTCGAGGACGCGATGATCGAACCCTTCGTCGACGGCCAGCGCCGTGAGGGGACGATCAGCTACGGCCTGTCGAGCTACGGCTATGACGCGCGCGCCGCCGACGAATTCAAGATCTTCACCAATGTCGACAATGCGCTCGTCGACCCCAAGAACTTCTCCTCGAACAGCTTCGTCGACCGCAAGACCGATGTCTGCATCATCCCGCCCAACAGCTTCGCGCTCGCCCGGACGATCGAATATTTCCGCGTGCCGCGCGACATCCTCGTCATCTGCCTCGGCAAATCGACCTATGCGCGCTGCGGAATCATCGTCAATGTGACGCCGTTGGAGCCGGGCTGGGAGGGCCATGTGACGCTCGAATTTTCCAACACCACGCCGCTGCCCGCCAAGGTCTACGCCAACGAGGGCGCCTGCCAATTCCTGTTCCTCAAGGGCGAGGAGCCCTGCGAGACGAGCTATGCCGACCGCGCCGGCAAATATATGGGCCAGAAGGGCGTGACCTTGCCCAAGCTTTAGCCCTCGACCGTCGTTGCAGGGAGCAATGACGCGAACACAATCTGTGCACACGCAAATTGCGCTTTGCGGGCGGTCCGATATAGTCGTCGGGGCAGTTCCACTCGATCAAGGCCGCCATGCGTTTCGCCCGTTTCTTCCTCCTGCCGCTCGCATCGACGATGCTGGCGCTCGGCGCCTGCGGCGGCGATCCGGCACCCGACGGCGACTCGGCCGAAGCCGATCCCGCCCCGGCCCCGACGCTCGACATCCACCGCTCGCATGGCGCCGGCGCCGGGGCGGTCAACAGCTATTGGCTCGAAGGCGAGGATGCGATCCTGGTGTTCGACGTGCAGAGCAACCCCGACCTCGCCGCGCGCGTCGTCGAGCGGATCGAGGCGACCGGAAAGCCGGTCGAGACGATCATCGTCAGCCACTATCACCCCGATCATTTCGGCGGGCTGCGAGTCTTCCTCGAAGCCTTTCCCGATGCCGAATTCGCGACGGCCGAGAGCATCGCCGAGCAGCTCGCCGAGGATCCGCTCGGCTATGTCGAGGCGCTCGCCGAACAAGCCGGTGAGGACGAGACGCGGGCCGAGGATGCCGGCGAGGTCGAGACGAGCGCCGAGGCAGCCGACGAGGAATGGGAGCCGCTGCCCGAACCCGACCGGCTGCTCGTGGACAATCAGCAGCTCAGTGTCTCGGGCGTGCCGGTGACCGTCGAGATCATCGCCTCGGCCGAATCCTCGCCGATCCTGATGCTCGCGGTCCCCGGCCAGAAGCTGCTTCTCGCCTCGGACATGGTCTCGGCCAACGTCCATCCGAACCTTGTCGATGCAAATATCGACAGCTGGCCGCGCGAGCTCGAGCGGATCACCCGCGACTTTACCGGCTACCGGCTCTATCCGGGCCATGGCGAGCCCGGGCCGACCAACCTGCTCGCCGCCAACCAGATCGCCTATCTCACCTTTATGCGCCGGCTGGTCACCACCGAGATCCTAGACGACGAAGACGATCGCGCGACCGAGGGCGAGATCCGCGATGCGATCACGCGGATCGAGCGCAACTACCCCGACTGGGGCGATGCGTCGGGAAGGCCCGGCTATCTGAGGCGTAATCTCGAGGCGCTGGTCAGGGCGCTGGGCGGCGAGGTCGAGCGGGCCGCGGGCAGACCGCCGTCAGAGGAAGAGCGAATGAACGCGGAAGCGCGCGATTAAAGCGAGCAACGGCGCATCATTGCCCTCTCCCCCTGTGGGAAAGGGATGGGTAAAGGGCTGGCCATGTCCAGGGCCGAAAAGAATCTGCCTCTGTTTGGAATCCTTCCGACCTTAACCTAACCACGTCATGCCGGACTTGATCCGGCATCCAGAACCCGAAGCGACATCGCTTGCCGCTCTAGACCCCGGGTCAAGCCCGGGGTGACGATCCAATTTCAGCGGTAAGACTCTGGAGCGCGATCGCCTTTGACAGACATGTCATTCGCGAGGGACCTGCGCTCCCACAAGGGGACAAGGAGAATGGCTAGGAGCGCGAACGCCGTGGTTTGCCGCGGCGCGATTTCTTCTTCGTATTTCCCCGCGGCTTGCCGCTATCGGGCCGCGTCCCCCCGCCCTTCCCCTCGGGGAGTTCGAAGCGCAATCCGCCGCTGACCGGGTTGGCCTCGACCAATCGCAGCTCGAGCCGATCGCCGGCGCGGTAGCGGGTCCCCGAATCGTTGCCGATCAGCGCCTGCGCTTTTTCCTCGTAACGGTAACATTCGCGGCCGAGATCGCGGGCGAGCAGCAGCCCGTCACCACCGAGGCCGTCGACGGTGGCGAAGAAGCCGAAGGGCTGGACGCCGGTGATCCGCGCATCGACGACATCGCCGACGCGCTCCGACAGGAAGGCCGCGACATAGCGGTCGACGGTGTCGCGCTCGGCCTCCATCGCCCGGCGTTCGAGGCGGGATATCACCTCGCCCAGCTGCTCCATCGCCTTGGCCTGCTCACCCGGCAGCTTCGTCGCTCCGACATCGGGGCCGAGCTTCCAGGCGCCGACCAGCGATCGGTGGACGATCAAATCGGCATAGCGCCGGATCGGCGAGGTGAAATGCGCGTAGCTCCCGAGCGCCAACCCGAAATGGCCGGTATTGTTCGGCCCGTAATAGGCGGCCATCTGGGTACGCAGGATCTGCTCCATGATCTGCGGCCGCGCATCGGCATCGCCGACCTTGTCGATCAGCCGGTTGAAGCTATCGGGCTTGATCACCTGGCCGAGCGCGAAGGGGATATCGTAGCTGTCGAGATAATCCTTGAGCGCGACCAGCTTTTCGCGGCTCGGCGGCTCGTGATCGCGATACATCACCGGCGCCTGCTTTGCCTCGAGCGCCTTGGCGGCGGCGACGTTGGCGGCGATCATATAGTCCTCGACCAGCCGGTGCGCATCGAGCCGCTCGCGCGGCGCGACCGAGAGGATGCGGCCCTTCTCGTCGAGCTGGATCTTGCGCTCGGGCAGGTCGAGTTCGAGCGGCGCCCGATCCGCGCGCGCCTTGAACAATAGCTTCCAGCAATCCCACAGCGGCTTGAGCGCGGCATCGCGCAACTCGTCGGAAATCCCGCTCTGCGTCCCGTCGATCGCCGCCTGCGCATTTTCATAGGCGATGTTGGCCGTCAGCTCGGAGCCCGGGCGGACATAGAAACTGACATCGGCGATCGCGACGATCGCGTCGAAGCCGCCTTCTCCGTCGGCCTCGGCCCAGATCGCGTCGTCATGGTCGCGCGCATCCTCGGGATCGATCGCGACGATCGGCAGATGCGTCAGATCCTCGCGCTCGCCGAGCGGCAGCTTCGCCACCTCTTCGGCCTCGGCAAGGACTTCGTCGGGAAACTCGACCGGGATCTCGTGCTTGTGGATCGCGATCAGCGAGAAGCTCTTGGGCTCGAAGGGATCGCCGAGGATCTCGGTCACCCGTACGCCGATCCGCGGCGGCCGGCCGCTTTTCTCGGCCATCACCAGATCGCCGGCGCTCGCCCGGTTGGCGTCGATGACGCGAAAATCGCGCCGGTCGCTCTTCTCCAGCCCCTTGAGCCAGAGCTCGCCGCCTTCCTCGTGGATCACCCCCATCAGCTCGGCGCTGCCCGGCTCGAGCTTCTTCATCGGATGGGCGATCCAGCCCTTCCCGGCCTGCTCGGTCCGCGCCAGAATGCGGTCGCCGATGCCGAGCGGATGCTTCTTGCCGCGCTCCTTGATGCGCAGCTTCGGCGTCGGCGCGTCATTGTCCCAACGCTCGGGTTCGGCGAAGATCTGGCCGTCATCGTCGACATCGGTGACGATCAGCACCGTCACCTTGGGCAGGCCGCCCGCTTTGTGCAGCTTCTTTTGCGGGCCGCTATCGAGCATGCCCTTGTCGGCCATCTGCTTGAGCAGTCCCTTGAGCCTGCCGCGATCGTCGCCGGTCAGGCCGAAGGCCTTGGCGATCTCGCGCTTGCCGGCCGGACGGTCGGAGGTTGCAAGGAAATCGAGTATCTGCTGCTCGCTGGGCAGGCCGGAGGGTGTGCGGGGCATGGCACATAGATAGACGCTCCTCGCGTTTTATCCACCGGAAGGCCCGCGGCTGGCGAGCGTTCGGAACTCAGGAGTAAGGGCCAGGTCGGTCGGTGATTTTGAATGACACCGTCTCGAAGTCGATATCCTCGGTGCTCTCGCCGGCAACGGCGTAGCCTTCCAAAAGACTGATCCGGCCATCTTTCCGGAACAGCAGGAGTCCGATTCCCTTTGTAACCCGGACATAACCAAGCTGCCTTTCCACGGTCGTGGCAAATTTGGGGTTCTCCTTGAGAATCGCCGAAATCGCACTCTTTTCAAGGTTCGTGAGCTCGGTCATCGGGAAACAGAATACCGCTGGTATCGGACCGTGTCACATCTGATTGGTGACGCAGCCGATCAAATTGCTAAGCTCCCGCCCTAATGACCTACGACCTTCTCGTCATCGGCGGCGGCATCAACGGGGCGGCGATCGCGCGCGATGCAGCGGGGCGCGGCTGGAACGTGTTGCTGGTCGAGAAGGACGATCTCGCCGGCCACACCTCCTCGGCCTCCTCCAAGCTGATCCATGGTGGCATCCGCTATCTCGAATATTACGAATTCCGGCTGGTCCGCGAGGCGCTCAAGGAACGCGCGGTGATGCTCGCGGCGGCGCCGCACCTGATCCGCCCGATGCGCTTCGTCATGCCGCATAACGACCTGGTGCGTCCCTGGTGGATGATACGAGCGGGCCTCTGGCTCTATGACCTGATGGGCGGCTGGCGTTCGCTGCGGCGCACCCGAACGCTCGGCAAGGCCTCGCCGCGCTACCGCTCGCCGCTGCGCGATATCGGCAGCAAGGGCTTCGTCTATTCGGATTGCTGGGTCGACGATGCGCGGCTGGTGATCGCCAACGCACTCGATGCCCGCGAGAAGGGCGCCGAGATCGTAGCGGGCACCGAACTGCTGTCGGCGCGCCGCGAGGGCGATGTCTGGCGGGCTGAAATAAGCGACGGACGGACTGTGGCGGCCAGAGCGATCGTCAACGCAGCCGGGCCCTGGGTCTGCGAGGTGCTTTCGACTCGGCTCGGCCTGACGAGCAATTCGGCGCTGCGGCTGGTGCGCGGCAGCCATATCGTCGTGCCGCGGCTCTATGTCGGCGACCATGCCTATATCCTCCAGCAGCCCGACCGCCGCGTCGTCTTCGCGATGCCCTTCATGGACCGCTTCACCCTGATCGGCACCACCGACGTGCCGGTCGAGCAGCCCGGCGATGCGGTGATCGACGCGCATGAGCTCGATTATCTGTGCCGCTGTGCCAATCTCTATTTCGCCGTGCAGATCCATCCCGAAGACGTGATCCACCATTATGCCGGCGTGCGCTCGCTCTATGACGACGGATCGGCCGAGTCGATGGAGGTGACGCGCGATTACGTGCTCGAGACCGACCGCGGCGAGGACGGGCGCGCCGCGCCGGCAGTGACCCTGTTCGGCGGCAAGATCACAACCGCCCGCGCGCTGGCCGAGGAAGCGGTCGACGAGCTGGGCGTGGCGATCGGGCTGACGGGAGAGGACTGGACGAAGCGCGCCCCGTTCCCCGGCGGCGATCTCGGCATGCCCTTCGACGCCTTCCTCGAGGAGACGCAGCGCCGCTATCCTTGGCTCGAAGCCGAGAATGCCGAGCGGATGGCGCGCGCCTACGGCACCCGAATTGCCGATGTCGTCGGCGATGCGCAGAGCCTCATCGAGATGGGCGAGGATTTCGGCGGCGGCTTCACCCGGCGCGAGGTCGATCATCTGATCGATCGCGAATGGGCGCGCACCATCGACGACCTGCTTTGGCGGCGCAGCAAGATGGGGCTATTGATCGGAGAGGATGGGCGCGACAGGCTGGCGCGCTATCTCGAGGAGCGCAGCGCATGAAGCATATCGTCGCGATCGACCAGGGGACGACCTCGACCCGCGCGATCCTGTTCGACGAGGCGGGCCAGCCGCTCGAGACCGCCGCCCGCGAATTCGCCCAGCATTATCCGCGGCCCGGATGGGTCGAGCATGACCCGGAGGATATCTGGCGCGACACCGTCGCCGTGGTGAAGGAGGTGCTCAGCGACGAGACGGTGGCGATCGGCATCACCAACCAGCGCGAGACGCTGGTGCTCTGGGATCGCGCGAGCGGCAAGCCGCTCCACAACGCGATCGTCTGGCAGGACCGGCGCACCGCCGAACAGTGCCGGCAATTGAAAGAGGACGGTCACGAGGACGAGATCCGCCGGATCACCGGGCTGCTGCTCGATCCCTATTTCAGCGCCACCAAGCTCGCCTGGATGCTCGACCATCTCGATGCGCGCGCGGCGGCGAGCCGCGGCGATCTCGCCTGCGGGACGATCGACAGTTTCCTGCTGTGGCGGCTGACCGGCGGCAAGGTCCATGCCACCGACATCACCAATGCCGGCCGCACCCAGCTCTGCGATATCCACGAGGCTGCATGGTCGGACACGCTGCTCGATCTCTTCGAAATCGATCGCAGCCTGTTGCCGCAAATCAACGAAAATGCGGAGATTTTCGGCGAGACCAATGCCGCGCTCTTCGGCCGGCCGATCCCGATCGCCGGGATGGCCGGCGACCAGCAGGCGGCGATGATCGGCCAGGCCTGTTTCGCGCCGGGCATGGTCAAATCGACTTATGGCACCGGCTGTTTCCTGCTGATGAATACCGGGGCCGAGGCGCTGCTGTCGGAAAACCGGCTGCTGACGACGCCGGCCTATACGATCGGCGGTGAGCGGGCTTTCGCGCTCGAAGGCTCGATCTTCGTCGCCGGGGCGGCGGTCAAATGGCTGCGCGACAAGCTCGGGCTGATCGCCGAGGCCGCCGACAGCGAGGAGGTCGCCCGCTCGGTGCCCGACGATCACGGCATCACCCTGGTCCCCGCCTTCGTCGGGCTCGGCGCGCCGCACTGGCAGCCTGACGCGCGCGCGCTGCTGACCGGCATGACGCTCGACACCTCCGCCGATCACATCGTCCGCGCGACCCTGGAATCGATAGCCTTCCAGACCCGAGATCTCGTCGATGCGATGCGCGCCGACGGCGCCGACGCGCCGCGCGACATCCGCATCGACGGCGGCATGGCGCAGAATGGCTGGTTCGCCCAGTTCCTCGCCGATGTGCTCGAAACGCCGGTCGAGCGCCCCGCGAGCCACGAGACGACCGCCTTGGGCGCCGCCTATCTCGCCGGTCTGACCTGCGGCGTCTGGCGGGACCTCGACGATATCGGCGCCAACTGGGAAGCTGCGGCGCGCTTCGAGCCGGCGATGGAGGATGCGCGACGAGAGGCGCTGCTCGCCAACTGGAAACGCGCCCTCGATCTGGTGCTCCAATAAACCTTCTCCCCTGGGAGAAGGATACGGAGCCTTAATGAGCGCAGCGAATTTAGGCGGAGTTGGATGAGGGGTTCCGCCCTATCCGATAGTCCGGAACCCCTCACCCAACCCTCTCCCCGTGGGAGAGGGCTATTGCCCTCACCGCAGCGGGGTCCATTCCTCATTTTCGGGGAGCGTGGCGAAGATCTGGTTGATCAGTCCGTCGCTGACGCCTTCGGGCGTCGCCGGGTTCCATTGCGGATCATTGTCCTTCTCGACGATCACCGCGCGCACGCCTTCGAGGAAATCGTGTCGCTGGACGACATGGCTGGCGACGCGATATTCGGCGCGCATCTCGTCGGCGAAATCCTTGCGGTGCTCGCCGAGCTTGAGGAGATGCAGCGCGACCTTGCAGGTCTGCGGCGATTTGCTCCGCAGCGTCTCGAGCTCCTTCTTCGCCCAGTCCGACCCGTCGGCCCCGAGCGCGGCGAGGATTTCCTCCAACCGGTCCGAAGCGAAGAGCCGGTCGATCGCCTCGCGACTGTCGAGGATCCGCGCCGCGGGCGCTTCACTTTCATATTCCTCTAGGATCGCGCCGATCTCGGCCGGATTTTCGGCGATCTCGATCTTGATCTGGTCGAGGTCCGTGCTCTCGCAATAATGGGTGGCGAGGCCGAGCGCCTTGCATTCGGCGCCGTCGAGCCGCGCGCCGGTCAGCGCGAGGAACTGTCCGGTCCGCCCGGCCAGCCGCGACAAATACCAGCCGGCGCCGACGTCGGGGAACAGCCCGATCCCCGTCTCGGGCATCGCGAAGCGCGTATTTTCGGTCGCGATGCGGTATTTGCAGGGCTGCGACAGCCCGACCCCGCCGCCCATCGTGATCCCGTCCATGAAGGCGACCGCCGGCTTGGCGTAGCTGAACAGCAGGTGGTTCATCCGATACTCGGTATGGAAGAATTCGCGCGCCTTCGCGCCGTCCGTGGCGCCGCTTTCGGCGAGCATGCGGATGTCGCCGCCGGCGCAGAACCCGCGGCCCTCGGCATGGTCGATCAGCACCGCCTCGATCGCGGCATCGCTGCGCCAGCCCCGTAGCGCCTCGATGATGCCCTCGCACATCGCGGTGGTCAACGCATGCAGCGCCTCGGGGCGATTGAGCCGGATGCGGCCCGCCTTGGCTTGCCTGTCGATGATGAGGTCGTCGGTCATGGGGGCGGCTGTAGCGGAGGCCGGGCGGCAAGCAAACCTTCTCCCATGGGGAGAAGGATTACGCAGTCTTGGCGACGAAGGAGCCTAGACCGAGTTGGATGAGGGGTTCCGCCCGTGCCGGTACGTCGGAACCCCTCAGCCAACCCTCTCCCCATGGGAGAGGGCTTTTTTTACAACGACTCGCCAATTTCTTGTTCCCGACCTAGACTCGGTTGCAAATCGCAACAGGAGATGCCGCATGGCCGATGCCGATCCGCAGCCCGTCGACAAGCAGGCGATGCTCGATGCGCTCGCGCGCCAGCGCGCCGCCTTCACCGCCGAACTCCCGGTCAGCGCCGAAACCCGCAAAGAAAGGCTGACGCGGCTCGGCAAGATCCTCGTCGACAATGCGGATGGGCTGACGGACGCGATGAGCGAGGATTTCGGCCATCGTTCGCGGGATCAGTCGCTGCTCACCGACATCACCTCGGCGCTCGGCGAGATCCGCTATGCGCGCAAGCATGTCGGCAAATGGATGAAGCCGGCAAAGCGCAAGGTCCGCTTCCCGCTCGGGCTGTTCGGCGCGCGGGCGCGTATCGAATATCAGCCCAAGGGCGTCGTCGGCATCATCGCGCCGTGGAACTTCCCGGTCCAGCTGACCTTCAGCCCGCTCGCCGACGTGCTCGCGGCGGGCAACCGGGCGATGGTCAAGATGAGCGAGTTCACGCCGGCCACCAGCGCGCTCGTCGAGAGGTTGATCGCCGAGAAGTTCGCCCCCGAGGAGATCGCCTGCTTCAATGGCGGGCCCGAGGTCGGCCAGGCCTTTTCCGCCCTCCCCTTCGACCATCTGCTGTTCACCGGCGCGACGGCGATCGGCAAGCACATCCTCCATGCCGCGGCCGACAATATGACGCCGGTGACGCTCGAGCTCGGCGGCAAAAGCCCGGTCATTGTCGGCGAGAGCGCCGATGTCGGGCGAACCGCCAGCCGGGTGGCGATGGGCAAGATGATGAATGCCGGCCAGATCTGTCTCGCCCCCGATTACATGATCGTGCCCGAGGCCAGGGAAGCCGAGCTGATCGACGGGATTACGGCGGCGGTCGAGGAGATGTATCCGACGCTCGACGCCAATGACGATTATACCTCGATCGTCAACGACCGGCATTATGACCGGCTCCAGGGCTTGCTGAACGATGCGCGCGAAAAGGGCGCCGAGCTGGTCGAGATCAATCCGGGGAACGAGGATTTCTCGGCCTCGAACAAGCGCAAGATGCCGCTGACGATCATCCGCCGGCCGACCGACGAGATGAAGGTGATGCAGGAGGAGATTTTCGGACCCGTCCTGCCGATCAGGACCTACAAGTCGGTTGACGAGGCGATCGATTATGTGAACCGCCACGACCGGCCGCTGGGGCTCTATTATTTCGGCTCTGACGGCGCCGAGGAGCGTCGCGTGCTCTCGCGGACCATATCGGGAGGCGCGACGGTCAACGACGTGATCTTCCATATCGCGATGGACGAGCTGCCCTTCGGCGGCATCGGCCCGTCGGGCATGGGCGCCTATACCGGCCACGAAGGCTTCAAGACCTTCAGCCACGCGAAGAGCGTCTATTCGCAGCCCAAGATCGACGTCGCCAAACTCGGCGGCTTCAAGCCGCCCTACGGCAAGGCGACCAGATCGACGATCAAGCGCGAGCTGAAGATTTAGGGAGTCCTCCCGTTAAACCTTCTCCCAGGGGAGAAGGATACGGAGACTTAATGAGCCGAAGGCGAATTTAGTCGGAGTTGGATGAGGGGTTCCGTCCATGCCGATAGTCCGGAACCCCTCACCCAACCCTCTCCCTATGGGAGAGGGCTACTCGCAAGACGTCTGAGCGCCGTCAAAACTTCTCCCCTTGGGAGAGGGATCGTCCCTCCCACTCGCGCTTGAGCAGCCCCCAGATGATGCTGTCGCGGACGCCGATATGGGTCTTCCATTCCTCGCGCAGATAGCCTTCGCGGCGGAAGCCCAACTTTTCGAGCAGCGCGTTCGAGGCGGCATTGTCGGGATCGGTATCGGCGCTGATGCGGCGCAGGCCCATCTCGCCGAAGGCATGGTCGATGACCCGCGCAACGGCTTCGCGCCCATAGCCCTTGCCCCAGGCGCCGCGGCGCAGATTATAGCCGATCTCGGCGACGCCCTCGCGTACCGTGATCAGCACCACCCAGCCGAGCGCCTCGCCACCATCCTCGGTAATCACCCAGGTCAGGCGCACGTCGCCCATGACGTTTCCGCGCAGATAGTCGCGCGTCTCCGCGAGCGTTTCGTGCGGCCCGCTCGACCACCAGCGCATCGCCTCCTCGTCGGAGAAGAAATGATGCATCGCCTCGGCGTCGTCCATGACGACCGGGCGCAGGATCAGGCGATCGGTTTGAAGG
>JAIVHR010000137.1 GCA_020200935.1 Sphingomonadales bacterium | reverse complement strand
GTACATCACCGGCGTCATGCCTCGTCCCCGTATCTGATCGTGACCTTGCCGGCGGCGGCGGTGGCGGCGGCGCGGGCATCCGAGACGCTGCCATTCTCGACGCGCGCCAGCGCGACGCCCATCCGGCGCCAGGGACGCGTCACCGGTTTGCCGAAGATCCGGATATCGAGATGGGTGCCCTCCCCCGCGCCTTCGAGCGCCGCATCGATGCCCTCGAAGGCGAAATCCTCGGCATCGCGATCGGCGAGGATCACGGCGCTGGCCGATGCGCCTTTTACCGCGATCGGCGGCACCGGCAGACCGAGAATGGCGCGGGCATGGAGATCGAATTCGTTCAAATCCTGCGACACCAATGTCACCATTCCGGTATCGTGCGGCCGCGGCGAAAGCTCCGAGAAGATCACCGCGTCGCCCTTGATGAAGAATTCGACGCCGAAGATGCCCCAGCCGCGTCCTGCTCCGCCGAGCGCGGTGACGATTTTTTCCGCCATCGCCTGCGCCTCGGCCAGCGCCGCCGCCGACATCGCCGCCGGCTGCCAGCTTTCGCGATAGTCGCCGCGCTCCTGCCGATGGCCGATCGGCGGGCAGAAAGTGACGCCGAAGTTGGCGCGGACGGTCAGCAATGTGATCTCATAGTCGAAATCGACGAAGCCTTCGGCGATGACGCGCCGCCGATCGCCGCGCATGCCCCTGGCCGCATAGTCCCACGCCGCATCAACTTCGCCAACTTCGCGCACCGTGCTCTGCCCCTTGCCCGAGGAGGACATCACCGGCTTGACGACGAGCGGCAGACCGATCGCCTCGGCCGCCTCGCGCAATTCCTCGAGGCTCTCGGCATAAAGATAGGGCGAGGTGGTCAGCCCCAGTTCGCCCGCCGCGAGATCGCGGATCGCATCGCGGTTCATCGTCATCTGCGCCGCCCGCGCCGAGGGCACGACATCGAAGCCCTTCGCCTCATAATCGGCGAGCACCGAGGTGCGGATCGCCTCGATCTCGGGAACGATATGGTCGGGGCGATGCTTCTCGATCACCCGCCCCGGGTCACGGCTCGTCCTTCTCGGTGAATTCGGAGACGATCCGCCCGCCGGTCGGCGTCAGCTTGCCGTCGGCATGCTCGGCGCAGCAGCCCTCGGCCTCCTCGGGCGTCTGGAAGGAGCCGAGCGTTTTCCACCCCCACCAGCGCTTGTGCTGGGCGAGATACCAGTCGGTCCAGGTACGCCCGCTGAACAGCGCCTCGACGATGTGCTTGCGTTCGTGAACGACGCGATAGCGGATGTTCATGGTGCTCTCATTCCAGAAGTTCTTATGGCTTCTCAAGACCGCCGAGAAATTCGTCCTTCGTCAGTCCGGCTTGACGGATGATTCCGGCCAGCGTGCCCTTCCTCGATTTCTTATGAAGCGGAACGACACACCCCGCATCGCCGTTCCGCAGGACGACATGGCTTCCGCGCCGGCCCTTCTGCTCGAAGCCGAGCGGCTCCAACGCGCGGACCGCTTCCGCGCCCGACAGCACCGGCAGTTTGGGCATCAGGCGGCGATGTCGAAGCTGGTGACGATCGGCGCGCCCCAGAAGTCCATCGGAAATTCTTCCAGATACAATTCGACGGCCTCGCGCAGATTGGCGATGGCATCCTCGACCGTATCGCCCTGCGTCGTCGTTCCCGTCTCGGGATTGAAGGCGACATAGCCCCCCTCGGGCGCGGCATTGAGGACTGCTGTGAGTTGCATGGGCGGTCTCCTGTCTCTCAACTAGGCGAGGCCACGGCATGTTTGCAAGAAGGGCAGCGCCCGCCGCTCCCTGTATCGCGGGAATCGGACGCGCTTTCCTCGAGCGATTGGCAAAGGTCTATCACACTTGCGAACCACCCGAAATGTAGCTACATTGTAGCCGCAAAGGAGACCGGCCATGGCGGCTACCGAAAATGTCCGCGCGCGGATCGGGATGATGCTGCGCCGGGTCGCGGAGGAAAAACGGCTGCCCTTTGATGTGAAAGTGCCGAATGCCGAAAGCCGCGAGGCCATGCGCCAGCTCGATGCCGGCGATGGCCGCGGCTTCGACAGTGCGGATGAGTTGTTCGACGACCTCGGCATCTGATGCTGACGCCCGTCCGCTCGACGGCGTTCCGGAAGGATGTCAAGCGGGCGAGGAAGCGCGGCAAGGACATGCGCAAGCTCAAGGCGGTGATCGAATGGCTGATCGAAGGCAAACCGCTCGATCCGCGCCTGCGCGATCACCCGCTCAAAGGCGAATGGGCCGGCTGGCGCGACCTGCATATCGAGCCCGGCTGGCTGCTGCTCTATCGGGCGAGCGGGGAGGAATTGCAGCTGGCGCGGACTGGGACGCACTCGGATTTGTTTGGGGAGTGAACTTGACTCGTTTTGAGATACTGAGACCAATAGCCGAACAAGTGGAACCTCTAGCAGCAGGGGCGAAAATTGAAAGAAAAGCTATACTCGATAAGTTCGAGTGTAGGTACCATTCTGGCGGCCGAAATCGCCTTTGCGTCGAATTCGGGGGCCACGAGTAACCCTCTAACACCTGCAACTGATTCTAGGCTGATGTCGCCCATATAGGCTAGGACTTGAGCTACAGCCTCCCTGCTGGCTTTCACGGCTTTGAGTTCAATAACTACCCAATTCGTTGCGCCATCCTTTGCGAGAATGTCGATTCGTCCTGATGCAACTGAACGCTCGGCGCCGCCATCGATAATTTCAAGACCGTCTTCCAATTGAGTTATTGAACTTCGCAATGCAGATTGCAGATCACGTTCCAATGAAAACGTCTGCTCGAATTCTTCTACATCGCATTCATCAGCGCCCCGTCCGACAATAGCAGGACGAGCGGCTTCCAACTCCACGTCCTGCCGGAACCGAATATATTTCTGGACTGCGGATTTGTAAGACGACAAACTATTCCGCAAATTGCCGTTAATGGCTATCTTCGAAGGGTTTTCAGCGCCTCGTCGCTCATCGTCTGCACTGTATACGAGGGTTTCTAAAACGCTCTGTAGCTCATCCTCGTCATAATGCTCGTCAAGGTCGCCATAGTCGGTTTCCACCCTGCGCAACTCCGAAAGTTTTGTTCGCCATGTGGCATCTGTAGGCACGGCACGGCGAAGCCAGTCACTATAACGCGAATCCATTCGTTCACTCCCACTCGATCGTCCCCGGCGGCTTGCTCGTATAATCATACACCACCCGGTTCACGCCGCGCACCTCGTTGACGATGCGGGTCGCCACGCGGGTCAGGAAGCTGGCGTCGAAGGGGTAGACGTCGGCGGTCATGCCGTCGGTCGAGGTGACCGCGCGCAACCCGCAGACATTGTCGTAGGTGCGGCCGTCGCCCATCACGCCGACCGTCTTGACCGGCAGCAAAACGGCGAAGGCCTGCCAGATCGCGTCGTAGAGGCCGGCATTGCGGATCTCCTCGAGATAGATCGCGTCGGCCTTGCGCAATATGTCGCAGCGTTCCCTGGTGACCTCGCCCGGGATGCGGATGGCGAGGCCCGGGCCGGGGAACGGATGGCGGCCGACAAAGGCGTCGGGGAGGCCGAGTTCGCGGCCCAATTCGCGGACCTCGTCCTTGAACAGCTCGCGCAGCGGCTCGACGAGCTTCATGTC
>JAIVHR010000021.1 GCA_020200935.1 Sphingomonadales bacterium | reverse complement strand
GGTGGATAATACGCGCAACATGATCCTGGCGATCGTGCTTTCGGCCGCGGTGCTGTTCGGCTGGAGCCTGATCTCCGAGCAGATCGCGCCGACCGCGACCGAGCCGTCGACCGAATTCGTCGATGGCGAACAGGTCGTCCTGCCCCAGACCGAAGCCGATCCCGCGCCCGACGCGCCGGCCGAGATCCGCGCGGTCGCCGACGTCCTCGCCGAGGGCAACCGCATCCCGATCCGGACGCCGCAGCTCGAAGGCTCGATCAACCTCGCCGGGGCGCGGATCGACGATCTGGTGCTGAGCGATTACCGCGAGACGATCGCCGAGGATTCCCCGCCGATCCGGCTGCTCTCGCCCGAAGATACCGGCGGCGCCCAATTCGCCCATTTCGGCTGGGCGGGTACCGACACGCCCGACGGCGACACGCTCTGGCAGGCCGATGGCGACGAGCTGGCGCCCGATTCGCCGGTGACGCTGAGCTGGCGCAACGATGCGGGCCAGCTCTTCGAGATCATCATCGAGATCGACGAGAATTTCCTCTTCAGCGTCGCCCAGCGCGTCTCCAACACCAGCGGCGAGCCGGTCTCGGTCCAGTCCTATTCGCTGGTCCAGCGCAGCGGCGAATCGCCCGATCCCGATAGCTGGCTGATCCATACCGGGCCGACCGGCTATTGGGGCGACGACCTTCATCACATCGATTTCGACGATGTCCGCGATGCCGGCCAGGCCGGCGAGCGCTTCACCGTCTCCGACGGCTGGCTCGGCTTCAACGACAAATACTGGCTGACCGCGCTCTTCCCGGTCGGCGGCAGCGCCGAGGCCGCCTTCATGCCCTTGTCGGACGACCGCTATCAGGCGGTCTTCACCCAGCCCGCCGCGATCGTCGAGGACGGGCGGGCGGCGCAGACGCGCACCCAATTCTTCGCCGGCGCCAAGGAAGTGACTTTGCTCGAATCCTACGAGGTCGAGCAGGGCCTCGCCCAGATCGACCTGTCGGTCGACTGGGGCTGGTTCTACTGGTTCGAACTGCCGATCTTCTATGTGCTGAGCTGGCTGTTCGAGACGATCGGCAATTTCGGCCTCGCGATCATCGGCCTGACCTTCATCGTCCGGCTGCTGATGTTCCCGATTGCCCAGAAGCAGTTCAGCTCGATGGCGGGCATGCGCGCGGTCCAGCCGAAAATGAAGGAGGTCCAGGAGAAGTACAAGGAGGACCGGCAGAAGATGCAGCAGGAGATGCTGGCGCTCTATCAGCGCGAGAAGGTCAACCCGCTCGCCGGCTGCCTGCCTATCTTCCTCCAGATCCCGGTCTTCTATGCGCTCTACAAGGTGCTGATGCTGTCGGTCGAGATGCGCCACGAGCCCTTCGCGCTGTGGCTCCAGGATCTGTCGGCGCCCGATCCGCTTACGCCGGTCAACCTGTTCGGGCTGCTCGCCTTCCAGCCGCCGCAATATCTGGCGATCGGCATACTGCCGATCCTGCTCGGCATCACCATGTGGCTGATGTTCAAGCTCAACCCGGCGCAGATGGACCCGACCCAGCAGAAGATCTTCGGCATCATGCCGTGGATATTCATGATCATCATGGCGCCTTTCGCGGCCGGGTTGCAGCTCTATTGGGTGACCAACAACATCCTCACCATCGCCCAGCAAAAGTGGCTCTACAGCCGCGATCCGCGGCTGCGCGAAGCGGCCAAGGCGACGGCCGAGTGACGCGGGCCGCATGACCGACCAGGCGGCGATCGAGCAAGCGGCGCGGCGCGTTTTTTCGGGGCCGATCGCGTTTCTCAAATCGGCGCCGGGGCTTGATTATCTGCCCGCGGCGGACCTGCCCGAGATCGCCTTTGCCGGCCGCTCGAATGTCGGCAAATCGACGCTTCTGAATGCGCTGACCAACCGCAAGGGGCTGGCGCGCACTTCCAACACGCCGGGCCGCACGCAGGAGCTGAATTTCTTCGATGTCGGCGATCCGCCCGCTTTCCGCCTCGTCGACATGCCGGGCTACGGCTTCGCCAAGGCGCCGCCGCAAGTCGCCAAACGCTGGCGCTTCCTGGTCAACGATTTCCTGCGCGGCCGGGCCAACCTCAAGCGCACTCTGGTGCTGATCGACGCAAGGCGCGGCATCGGCGACGGCGACCGCGAGCTGATGGACATGCTCGACGAGGCGGCGGTCAATTACGGCCTCGTGCTGACCAAGGCCGACAAGCTCAAGAAATCCGATCTCGAAAATGTGCAGCAGCGCGTCGCCGAGGAGGCCCGCAAACGCCCCGCCGCCCATCCCGGCCTGCTCACCACCTCGGCCGAGAAGGGCATGGGCGTCGAACAGTTGCGCCGCGCCGTGATCGAGGCGATAGGCTGACGCGCCAGCCGTCTCCCGGCGGAAGCCGGGATCTCAGGCCGCTTCACGGAACGGTTCGGCCGGACGGATCGAGATTCCGGCTTCCGCCGGAATGACGAAGGCCGGAATGACGAAGAAAGGTTCAGGATGAAGCTCATCATCGGCAACAAGGCCTATTCCTCCTGGTCGATGCGCGGCTGGCTGGCCTGCAAGCAATCGGGCCTGCATTTCGAGGAGATGACCGTCCCGCTGTTCAACGAGGATTGGGAGAAGAAGCGCCAGGGCAACGAATTCGCCGCCTCCTCGGGCAAGGTGCCGGTGCTGTGGGACGGCGAGACGGTGGTCTGGGACAGCCTGGCGATCATCGACTGGCTCGCCGACAAGGTCGGGCGCGACCGCTTCTGGCCCAAGGACGAGGGCGCCCGCGGCATGGCGCGCTCGATGGCCGCCGAGATGCATTCGAGCTTCCCGGCGCTGCGACGCGAGCTGCCGATGAATGTCCGCAAGATCTTTCCGCCCAAACCCATCGATGCCGATGTCACTGCCGAGATCGGCCGCGTGTTGCAGATCTGGGCGCAGGCGCGGGCGCGCTATGGCGGCGAGAACCCCTATCTGTTCGGCGATTTCACCGCCGCCGACATCATGTATGCGCCGGTCTGCACGCGTTTCGTCACCTATTCGGTCAAGCTTCCCCCCTTCGCCCACGGCTATGTCGAGACGATGCTCGGCCATCCCTGGGTGCGCGAATGGATCGAAGCCGCGCAGGACGAACCCTGGGTAATCGAGCAATATGAGGAAGCGGGGGAGTAGCGATACCCGCTGTTCTTGACCTTCTATTGTGACGCCGTTGGTGCTATCCTTCACAACTCAGTAAGGGGAAGGATCACATCATGAAGGAACTGGTAGAAAATCACATCAAGGCGAGCGGCATCCGAGTCATAAATTTCGAAGAGGCGGAAGTCCGCCCGGGCACCGTCGGTGGAACCCATTTTCTTATCGTTTCGGGCGAAGCACCGTGCGCCAATATGGACGTCAGTCTGATCCCGCTGATCTACATCGAATGTCCCGATTATTGGGGAATCGAGGTTGTCGGTTCGCTGCCCGGGGGTGTTTGTCTCACGTCGATCAAGCCCTTCATACTGGTGATCCCGCTTGAGGGCGTGATCGGCCGCGAAGGCATTGAGGTAATCGGTGCCAATAAATCGAAAAAGTTCGAAGTGTCCGGCGGCTGCGAATAGTCAACCTTCGGGCCGGTCGAATTCGCTACCGTCCTTGCGCCGTTGCCGGCCGACCGAGGCGTCGAGATGCATGTCGATGTCGGGATAGTGGCAGTCGGTCTCGGCGACCCTGCCGACCGCGATGAAGATACAGGGCTCGGCGCTCTCGTTGATCAGCACATGGCCGTTCTGGTCGCCCTTCGGAAAAGCCGCGCAGTCGCCGGCGCGCATCGGCGTGCGGCCCGAATCGTCGACCAGCACCGCCTCGCCCGAGAGCATCACCACGAATTCGTCCTCGCCCTCGTGCCAATGGCGCTGCGAGGACCAGGCGCCGGGCTTCAGCTCGACATGGCTGACGCCGAAATCCTCGATTCCCCCGGCCGGCGCGAGCCGCCGGTACCAGCGTTCGCACACCTTGTCGGCATATTGCGGCGGATAGCCGGTGGCGTTGGTCTGCGGGATCGCTTCGAGATCGAGCTTGGGCATGGCGGGCGGCCTTCCTCAAATCGTCATTCCCCCGAAGGCGGGAAAGGCACCGTCATCTCCATGGATCCCCGCCTTCGCGGGGATGACGGTAGGGTAGTTTTGTAGCGCTTCTCCACCTACACCCTGCCCCATGTCCGACACAATCGACCCCGTCGCGCTTGCCGCCGATCTGATCGCCTGCCCGAGCGTCACGCCCGAGGAGGGCGGGGCGCAAGCGTTGCTCGAAGAAACGCTGTCGGCGCAGGGTTTCGAGGTCCATCGCTTCGAGGCCGGCGCACCGCCCGACGGGCCGGTGCCCAATCTCTTCGCGACGCGTGGTTCCGGCGGACCGCATTTTGCTTTTGCCGGCCACACCGACGTCGTGCCGCCCGGCGCGGGCTGGGCCAGCTATCCGTTCGAGCCCGAACAGCGCGGCGGGCTGCTCTATGGCCGCGGCGCGGTCGACATGAAGGGCGCGATCGCCTGTTTCGCCGCTGGCGCCGCGCGCCGGCGCGACCATCGCGGCACGCTCTCGCTGATCATCACCGGCGACGAGGAAGGCGCGGCGGTCCATGGTACCCGCGCGCTGATCGACTGGATGGCGGAGCGCGCCATCCAGCCCGACATGATCCTGATCGGCGAACCGACCTCGGAAGCCCGGCTCGGCGACACGATCAAGATCGGCCGGCGCGGCTCGGTCAACATGTTCATCCATGTCGTGGGAACCCAGGCGCATGTCGCCTATCCGCATCAGGGCGACAATCCGATCCCCAAGGCGATGCGCATCGCCTCCCGCCTGCACGAAATGACGCTCGATGACGGGCATGACTGGTTCCAGCCCTCGAACCTCGAAATCACCACCGTCGATGTCGACAATCCGGCGCACAATGTGATCCCCGGCAGCGTCTTCATGCGGTTGAACATCCGTTTCAACGTCCATCACAAGGGCGATGCGCTGGTCGAGGCGGTGCGCGCGATCGTCGAGGAGGAAGCGCCGGGATCGCGCTTCGAGGCCTCGATCTCGGGCGAGGCCTTCGTCACCGAGCCGGGAGAACTCTCCGATCTGGTCGGCGCGGCGATCACCGAGGTCACCGGCCTCTCCCCCGCCCTCTCGACTGGCGGCGGGACGTCCGACGCCCGCTTCCTGCACAAGCTTTGCCCGGTGGTCGAATTCGGCCTGCTCAACGCGACGATGCACAAGCTCGACGAAGCGGTGGCGGTCGAGGATCTGGAACAACTGACGCGGATCTACGAATCGGTGATCGGCCGCGCGCTGGGTTGATGCGCTAGCGCCGCCGCCGCAGCACGAGATACAACGCGCCGCGGCCGCCATGGCGTTGATGCGCCGGGCGGATGGCGGCGATGTGGCCGGCATGGCGCGAGGCATCGAGCCAGTCGCCGACCGCGGCGCGGATTCTGCCGCGCTCGATCGGCGCCCGGCCCTTTGGCGGATGGCCGGTGATCAGCAGCACGAGCCGCGCCTCGCCCGCGATCGCCGAGGCGAGGCCGCGATCGAGATATTGGTAGGCTCCGTCGAGGCTGTGGCCGTGGAGATCGATCACCCGGTCGGGCTCCAGTTGCCCCCGCGCGAGCTTGCGGTCCCAATGCGAATCGAGCGTAGTGCCCGGGCCCTTGGCCGATTTGCGCGGCGATTTGGGCGGCGCATTCAGCGGCGGCCCGGGCGGCGGCGGATCGCGGTCGCGCTCGGCCGGGCTGCGATCGAGCGGCGCCACCGTCTCGACAACCCTGGCCCAGAGGGCGGCTTCCTCGGGGGAGAGCTTGCGCGGCATGGGTGGGCTTTACCCTGGATGGCGAATTGATGTCGAAGGGGACTCGCACAAAGACACAAAGCCACAAAGAGCAAATCGGACGGGCCGGTTCGGCTAAGACAGGACAAGGGATCACGTCATTCCAGCGGAGGCTGAAATCTATCCCGGCCATCGGTCTCGCGCTCGCGTATCCGGGATAGACCCCAGCCTGCGCTGGGGTGACGGCTTTTCCAGTTCCTTGTTTGAAAGGGATAGGTCCCAAGTGTTTTTCGGGTCGCGCGAGGGGATCATCGCCAAGACGCTTTAGTGTCTTTGTGTCTTTGTGTGAGCATGCTTCCTCACAATCCCAGCCGCACCGCCGACACGCGCGGGATGAGCACATAGGCCCGCCCGCGCCCGGCCATGCCGCCGGCGATGTCGTGGGCGCTTTCGCCGCTGCCCCAATAAGTGTCGAAACGGTTGGGGCCGCGGATCGCGGCGCCGGTATCCTGCGCCACCCATATCCCGTCGGCGACATTCTGGTCGACGTCGAGAAACACCGGCGCGCCGAGCGGTACATAGGCGGGATCAACGGCGACGCTCCCGCGCGGGGTGACGTAATAGCCGATCGATCCGGCGGGCGCGGGATTGTCCGACGCGGTGAAGAAGATGTAGCGGCGATTCGCCTGCATGATCTCGCGCGCTTCGGCGGGATGCGCGCGCAGCCAGGCCTGGATGCCCTGCGAGGTGGTCTGGCCGGGTTCGAGCAGCCCGCGCTCGCGCATCAGCGCGCCGATGCTCGTATAGTCATAGCCGTTGTTACCGGCATAGCCGACGCGCATCGCCGAGCCGTCGGGCAGTCGCAGCATGCCGCTGCCCTGAACATGCATGAAGAAGAGATCGACGATATCGCGCACCCAGGCGATCTCGAGCCCGCGTCCGGCGAGCGCGCCGGCCTCGATCGCGGCACGATCGTGATA
>JAIVHR010000190.1 GCA_020200935.1 Sphingomonadales bacterium | reverse complement strand
CCGGCGATCACGGGCACCAGCGGCCGGTCGATCATTTCATAGACCCGCGCCACGCCCTCGTCGGCCAATCGCGGCTTCAGCCGGCGCCACAGCCTGAGCGTCACATCGGCATCCTCGGCCGCATATTCGGTCGCCCGGTCGAGCGGCACTTCGCCGAAGGAGATCGCCTTCTTCCCGGTGCCGACGACATCCTTATATCCGACGCAGCTGTGATCGAGGAAAAGCGTGGCGAGCTCGTCCATCTTGTGGCCATGCAGCCCGGCCTCGAGATCGAAGCTCATGACGATCGTGTCGTCGATCGGCGCCGGGACGATATCGTGCTGGGCGAGCACGCCGATATCGTATTTGAGATTGTGGCCGATCTTGAGCACCGCCGGATCCTCGAACAAAGGCTTGAGCCTGGCGATCGCGGTGTCGAAGTCGATCTGTTCGGGCTTCTCGTCGAGCAGCCCCTCGCCGCCATGGCGCAACGGGATATAGCAGGCCTTGTTGGGGGCGAGCGCGAGGCTGACCCCGACCAGCCGCGCGGTCACCGATTCGAGGCTGTCGGTTTCGGTGTCGATCGCGACATGGCCCTGCGCCGTCGCTTCCGCGATCCAGCGATCGAGATCGGCTTCGTCGGTGAGTGTTTCATACTGGTCGCGATCGCAGGGCGGATCGTCGGGCAGGGCAAGCTCCTGCGTCTGCGTTTTCTCCTCGGGCGCCTGTGCGCCGCCGAGCCGGGTCAGCAGCGACTTGAAGCCGTGATGGTCGAGAAATTCGCGGAGCGGCTCCTCGGGGATGCCCTTGAGCGCAAAATCCTCGAGCGGCTCGGGCAGCGGGCAATCGCGCTTGAGCTCGACCAGCACGCGCGAGAGCCGGGCATTGCCGGCATGCTCGATCAGATTGTCGCGCATCTTCGACGGCTTCATGCCCTCGGCGGCTTCGAGCACCGCATCGACGGTGCCAAATTCGGTGATCAGCTTCGACGCCGTCTTGGGGCCGATGCCGGGGACGCCCGGGATATTGTCCGACGTGTCGCCCATCAGTGCCAGCACCTCGCCGAGCTTGTCGGGCGCGACGCCGAATTTTTCGAGCACGTGATCGGTGCCGAGCTTGCGGTCGTTCATCGTGTCGTAGAGATCGAGGCCGCCCTTGCCTTGCGCCGGGGGAACGATCAGCTGCATCAGATCCTTGTCGGAACTGACGATCGTCACCTGCCAGCCCTCTTGAATCGCCTTGACCGCATAGGAGGCGATGATGTCGTCGGCCTCGACGCCGGGCTCCTCGATGCAGGGCAGCGAGAAGGCGCGCGTTGCATCGCGGATCATCGGGAATTGCGGCACCAGATCCTCGGGCGCCGGCGGGCGGTTCGCCTTGTACTGGTCGTAGAGATCGTTGCGGAAGCTCGTCGAATCCTTGTCGAGGACCACGGCGAGATGGGTCGGCCCGTCCTCGGCATTCAACTGGTCGACGAGCTTCCAGAGCATCGTCGTATAGCCGTAGACCGCGCCGACCGGCTCGCCGCGCTTGTTGGTCAGCGGCGGCAGCCGGTGATAGGCGCGGAAGATGTAGCTCGACCCGTCGACGAGATAGAGATGCTTCCCCTCTGGCACCTGAGCGCGTCTAGCGCATGGATCGCGCGGCACAAACACTGTTTGGCGGTGAACCTTCGATAAACGGGCGATACCCATCGCGTTCATCGGCGCTGTTCCATTATGCACAAATGACGGCTCAACCTCCGTCCGAAGCGTTTCGTCGCCGAATCGGTTTACCCCCGATGAACGCCGGAACCGCTAATCGGGCCAGGGCTTTTAGCCCGTCGATGACGAGGAGACGAGTGATGCGTATTTTCATGACCTTGACCAGCGCGATCGCCATCGCCGCCGCCATGCCCGCTACCGCGGTGTATGCCGACAATGGCGATCAGGCGCAAAATCGCGCTGAACGAGCGGAGGCTCGCGCGGAGGCTCGCGCCGAGCGCCGCAACGATACGCGCCGGGCACAGATGCGGGCGCAAGTGCGCGCCGAGCGTCCGCGCGCCGGCGATCTTCAGAATGCCCCGCCGCGCGCCCGAGTCCGCGTGCATGCCGCGGCCGATCGGCAGGCGGAAGCTCGTCAGCAGCGCAGCACCGCCGCTCGCCAGCAGCAGCGCCAGGCGGAGGCTCGCGAGCGACGCAGTACCGAGGCCCGCCGGCAACAGCGCCAGGCGGAGGCCGGTCAGCAACGCAGTACCCAAGCTCGCCGGCAACAGCGGCAGGCCGAAGTGCGCCAGCAGGAGCGCCGTGCCGAAGCCCGCCAGCAACAGCGGCAGACGGCGGCCCGTCAGCAACGTAGCACCGAGGCCCGCCAGCAACAGCGCCAGGCGCAAGCACGTCAGGAGCGTCGCCGCGAGGCTCTGCGGGTCCAGAACCGGGCGCAGGCCAGCCAGCAGCGTCGCGCCGAAGCGCGAGTCGGGCAACGCCGCTCTGAGGCGCGCGTTGAACAGCGACGCGATACCCGCCGGGCGCGGGCCATCGCCGAACGCCGCGCCGAATCACGCCAGCAGCGGCGGCCGATCGCGCGTGCCGATGCGCGCCGCGCGGCCCAGCTCGACCGGCGTGGCGACCGTATCCGCGCCGAACGGCGTGCCGAATATCGCGAGCGGCAGAATGCCGCGCGCCGGCTCGCCGAACGCCGCGCCGAATATCGTGAACGGATGCGGCGCCAGGAACGGCTCGTCGTGCGTGCCGACCAACGTCGGCGCGAGCGCGTCCATAGCGCCGGTTTCTATCGCAACCAGGGTTGGCAGCAGGCCGCCTATCGCGACCGCATGAACCGTATCTGGCGGAGCCAGGCGCGCCACCAGGCCCGCCGCCAGCACGTCCGCGCGGTGCGGCACTATAATCGCGGCGATCGCTGGGCGCGCGTTGATAGCGGCTATCATTACAGCCCGACCGTCGTGCGGCGGATCGTCGGCTATCGCCAGCCCGCCTATTACCAGCCGGGCAACGGCTATGATTATCGCTATGCCGGCGGCTATGCCTATCGGATCGATCCCCAGACCCAGCTGATCGCGGCGCTGCTGCCGCTGCTCGGCGGAGCCTTCGGCATCGGCCAGACGCTGCCCACCGGCTATGACGTCTATAATCTGCCGACCCAGTATCGATCGATCTATCCCGACGATGGCGCCTATGGCTATCGCTATGGCGACAACGCGATCTACCGCGTCGACCGGTCGAACGGACAGATCTTGGGTGTTCCGCAGCTGTTGACCAATGGTTTCCAGGTCGGTCGGCCGATGCCCGCGGGCTACGGCGCCTATAATGTGCCCTACGATTATCGCGATCGTTATTACGATAGCGACGAGCATCTCTATCGCTATAACAACGGCCGCATCTATCAGGTCGACGCGGAGAGCATGCTCGTCCGCGCCGCGATCGACCTGCTGGTTTGATCGGGAGAGGATCGATGAACAGGCTGGTTCTTGCCGCAACCGTACCGCTGCTTCTGCTCGGCGCGTGTGAACGCGTCGAGGAGGAAGGCGGCGACGCCGACGAAGCGCCGGCAACCACGCGCGCCGGAACCGAGCCGGCCGCGATCGATACGCCGGGCGTCGCCTCGAGCATGGATGCCGAACTCTCGATCGCCGAGAATATGGCGGCGAGCGGAGAGTTGACGACGCTCCACGCTGCCGTCGAGGCAGCCGGACTCGCCGAAACGCTGGCCGGGGTCGGTCCCTATACTTTGTTCGCGCCGACCGATGCGGCGTTCCAGGCCGTCGATGCCGGTGAGCTGATCGAGCGCGGCGGGCCCGAGCTGGTGAGCCTCATCAACAGCCATCTGCTTCCCGGCGTGGTCACTGCGGAGGATTTGAGGAACGCCGTCGAAAGCGGGGGCGGATCGATCGAACTGGCGACCATGGCCGGCGCGATGTTGACCGTTACCGCCGATGGCGACGGGCTTGTCCTCGCCAGCGGCGACAGCCGCGCCCGGATCACCGCCGCGGATCTCGGCCAGGCCAACGGCTTGATCCATGTCGTCGACGGGGTGCTCGAGCCTTAGCGCTCACGGCGTCAGAACGGTATCCTCGGCTTTCGGAAGGGTATCGGGATAGTCGGTCGTATAATGCAGCCCGCGGCTTTCCTTGCGGGCGAGCGCCGAGGCGACGATCAGCCCGGCGACCTCGAGCAGGTTCCTGAGCTCGATCAGATCGGGCGTGACGCGGAAATTGCCGTAATATTCGTCGATTTCGTTGCGCAGCATCTCGACCCGATGCCGGGCGCGCTCGAGCCGCTTGGTGGTGCGCACGATGCCGACATAGTCCCACATGAAGCGACGGATCTCGCGCCAGTTGTGCTGGACGACGACTTCCTCGTCCGAATCGGTAACCCGGCTCTCGTCCCACGGGCGGACCGTGGGTGGCGGGGGAAAGTCGTCCCAGCACAGGGCGATATGGTTGGCCGCAGCCTCGCCGAAGACGAAACATTCGAGCAGCGAGTTCGAGGCCAGCCGGTTGGCGCCGTGGAGCCCCGATTCGCTGACCTCGCCAGCCGCATAGAGCCCGGCAAGGTCGGTCCGGCCGTCGAGATCGATGCGCACCCCGCCGCAGGTATAATGCTGAGCCGGCACGACCGGGATCGGCCCATTGGTCATGTCGATGCCGAGCCCGAGCAGCCGCTCGTAGATGTTGGGAAAATGCCCCTTCACGAACTCGGCGTCGCGGTGGCTGATATCGAGATGGACGTAATCGAGCCCGAACCGCTTGATCTCGTGGTCGATCGCGCGGGCGACGATATCGCGCGGCGCGAGCTCGGCGCGCTTGTCGAAATCAGGCATGAAGCGGTGGCCGGCATCGGGCGCCTCGGGCGGGAGTTTCAACTGCCCGCCCTCGCCGCGAACCGCCTCGGTGATCAGGAAATTCTTGACCTGGGGATTGTAGAGGCAGGTCGGGTGAAACTGCATGAATTCCATGTTGGTGACCCGGCATCCGGCGCGCCAGGCCATTGCGATGCCATCCCCGGTGGCGCCGCGCGGCGCGGTCGAGAAGAGATAGGTGCGCCCGGCGCCGCCGGTCGCCAGAATGGTCGCGCGCGCGGCGAAGGTTTCGACATGTCCGGTCGCCCGGTTGAAGGCGTAGGCGCCCCAGACGCGCGCCTTCCCCGAGGGCTGTTCGAGATTGCGGTCGGCGATCAGGTCGATCGCCACCATGTCGGGCTTGAGCGTGATGTTGGGATTGGCCTCGGCGGCCTTTTCGAGCGCATCCTGCACGGCCCATCCCGTCGCATCATCGACATGGACGATGCGGCGATGGCTGTGACCGCCCTCGCGCGTCAGATGGAGGTCGCCGCCGTCTTCCAGCGTGAAGGGCACGCCGAGATCGATCAGCCGCTGGATCGCGCGGGGCGCATTCTCGACGACGAACTCGACCGTTTCGCGCCGGTTGAGTCCGGCCCCGGCGACGAGCGTATCCTCGATATGCGATTCGAAGGTGTCGCCGGGTTCGAGCACCGCCGCGATGCCGCCTTGCGCCCAGGCCGTCGACCCGCCCGAGATCGCCCCCTTGGCGAGCACCAGCACCTTGAACCGCTCGGCCAGCGTGATCGCGGCGGTGAGTCCGGCGGCTCCGGAGCCGATGATGAGGATGTCGTGATCGGCAGAGGAGGTCACGAGACAATCCCGTTCGGGCTGAGCTTGTCCAAGCCCTGTCCTTCCTCATTCGGGCGGCTGAAAAGACAAGGCAGCCCTTCGACAAGCTCAGGGCGAACGGAAGACTTGATCGGGGCGCTCACGTCGCCTCCCGCGTGAGGTTGAGGAACACGTCCTCGAGATCGGCCTCCCTTGTCGAGACGTCGACGATGTGGAGGCCGTCCTCGGCGAGCGCGGTCAGGACGTCGCCGGCATTCGCCTTGTCCATCCGATAGGTGATCGCCAGCGTCCGCGCGTCGACGAGCTCGACCTTCTCGAAGCAGCGCGCGTCGGGCGGGGTCGCGATGTCGCGTTCGACGGTCACCATGACCACCTTCTCCTGCGCCATGTTGATCAATTCGCGCGTCGGCTTGTCGGCGATGACACGGCCGTGATGGATGATCGCGATCCGATCGCATAGCTCCTCGGCCTCTTCGAGATAATGCGTCGTCAGCACGACGGTGACGCCGTCGGCATGGAGCGCGCGGACATAGTCCCAGAGCTGTCGCCGGAGATCGATATCGACGCCGGCGGTCGGCTCGTCGAGGATCAGGACGGGCGGCGCGTGGACCATCGCCTTGGCGACCATCAGCCGCCTTTTCATCCCGCCCGACAATTTGCGCGAATAGGTCTCGGCCTTGTCCTCGAGATGGACCGCGCGGAGCAACTCCATCGTCCGCCGCTCGCGCCTGGGAACGCCGTAGAGCCCGGCCTGGATGTCGAGCGTCTCGGCCGGGGTGAAGAAGGGATCGAAGGTGATCTCCTGGTTGACGATGCCGATCGAGGCCTTGGCGTTGCGATGGTCCTTGTCGATGTCGAAGCCCCAGACCCAGGCCTTGCCGCTGGTCTTGTTGACCAGCCCGGCGAGGATGTTGATCAAAGTCGACTTGCCGGCGCCGTTGGGCCCGAGCAGCCCGAAGATCGATCCGCGCGGCACCTCGAGGCTGACATCGTCGAGCGCGCGCACCTCGCCGTCATAGACCTTGGTCAGCTTTTCGATCCGGATCGCAGCCTCGCTCATGAGCCAAGCGCATAGCGGGTTGCGGGTGGGGCGGAAAGGCAATGCGGCGTTGTCACTTCCCTTCCCCGTTCGGGCTGAGCT
>JAIVHR010000314.1 GCA_020200935.1 Sphingomonadales bacterium | reverse complement strand
CGCCAGCCCCGAAGCAACGCCGGTGCGGATCGAGGTGCGCGAAGCACAGGGCGAGGCTCGCATCGCGGTGCGCGACCGCGGCGCCGGCATGTCGGGCGATTTCGTCCGCAACGATCTGTTCCGCCCCTTCAGCTCGTCAAAGGAAACCGGCTTCGGGGTCGGCGCCTTCGAGGCGCGCGCACTGGTCGGCGAGATGGGCGGACGGCTCGAGGTCGAAAGCCGCGAGGGCGAGGGGAGCTGCTTCACGATCATTCTGCCGCTGGCCAGCCAGGATGCCCGCGATAGCGATCAAAGGATGCGTGCCTGATGGCCGACGCCAAGCCCGTCCTGCTGATCGTCGAGGATGACGAGGGGCTGCAGCGGCAGCTCAAATGGGCCTATGACGATTATGAGGTGATCGCCGCGGGCGATCGCGAGGCGGCGATCGCGGCGCTGCGCCAGCATGAGCCGGCCGTCGTCACGCTCGATCTCGGCCTGCCGCCCGATCCCGACGGTACCAGCGAGGGTTTCGCCACGCTGCAGAAGATCCTTTCATTGAAGCCCGACACCAAGGTGATCATCGCTTCGGGCCACGGCGCCCGTGAGAGCGCGCTCGAAGCGATCGCCGGCGGGGCCTATGATTTCTACCAGAAGCCCGTCGATATCGACGAACTCGGGCTGATCGTCGGGCGCGCCTTCCGGATGCAGGCGCTCGAGGCCGAGAATGCGCGGCTGGCGAGCGCCAACGGCGCGGCGACGGTGCTCGGCGGGATGGTCACCGGCGCGGCGGAAATGCTCAAGGTGGCGCGGACGATCGAGCGCGTCGCCGCCGCCGATGTCTCGGTGATGCTCTTGGGCGCGAGCGGCACCGGCAAGGAATTGCTCGCCCGCGGCGTGCATGACGAAAGCCCGCGCAAGCACAAGCCCTTCGTCGCGATCAATTGCGCGGCGATCCCCGAGAATCTGCTCGAGGCCGAATTGTTCGGCTACGAGAAAGGCGCCTTCACCGGCGCGGTCAAGACCACCGAGGGCAAGATCGAGATGGCCGAGGGCGGTACGTTGTTCCTCGACGAGGTCGGCGACATCCCCTTGCCCTTGCAGGTCAAGTTGCTGCGGTTTCTGCAGGAGCGGGTGATCGAACGGATCGGCGGCCGCCGGACGATCCCGGTCGATGTCCGGATCGTCTGCGCGACGCACCAGGATCTCGACGCGATGATCGGCGAGCAGCGTTTCCGCGAGGATCTCTATTACCGTCTCGCCGAGATCGTCGTGAAGATCCCCTCGCTCGCCGAACGGCCCGGCGATGCCGTGCTGCTCGCCAAGCATTTCCTGCGCAAATATGCGCGCGAGATGAAGACGCAGGTGACCGGTTTCGCTCCCGATGCGCTGGCCGCGATCGAGGGGTGGGACTGGCCGGGCAATGTCCGCGAGCTCGAAAACAGGGTCAAGCGCGCGGCGATCATGGCCGACGGCAAGCGCGTCGCGGCCGAGGATCTCGATTTCGAGGCCGGAGAGGGCGAGGAGGAATTGCTCAACCTCAAGGCGGCGCGCGAGATCGCCGACCGCAAGGCGATCCGCCAGGCGCTGGCGCGCTCCGACAACAACATCAGCCAGGCCGCCAAGCTGCTCGGGGTCAGCCGGCCGACGCTCTACGATCTGCTCAAACAATATGATCTGAGCCCGGGCGGCGGCGGGCCGTCGGGCGACGCGCTGTCGCGCGCCCGGGCCTATGCCGGCGAGGGCGACATGCGCGCCGCGCGGGTCGAGGCAATGAACGCCGTCGAACAGTCTCCCGAAGCGCCCGAAGCCTGGCGGCTGCTCGCAGAAAGCCAGATCGCGCTCGGCGATTACAGCGCCGCGCTGACCACCGTCGAAAGGGCGCGCGCCGCGGGCATCGAACCGGGCGAGAGTCGCGATCTCGCCGCCGAGGCCGCGGTCGGCCTGGGCGACGCGCAGCGCGCGCTCGACGAAACGGCGGCCGGCGACATTCCCGAAGGGCTGTTTGCCGAAGCGGCGCGGGTGCGCGGAAAGGCGCTCGCCCTCGCCGGAGACATGGACGGCGCGGCGGGGCTCTTCAACGAATCGATCCTGCTCGGCCCCGACAATCCGAAGCTCTGGGTCGATCTCGGCTATTTCCGTTTGCAGACCGGCGAGATGGCGGGCGCGATCGAGGCCGCCGAGAAAGCGCTCGAACTGACCCCGCAATCGCCGGCGGCGCTGCTGCTGAAGGGCCGGCTGGCGCGCAGCCAGTATGGCCCGGCCGCCGGGCTCGACTGGTTCGACCGCGCCCTCGCGCAGGATCCGCTGGGAATCGAGCTGCTGCTCGAACGCGCGGCGACGCTCGGCGAGCTCGGCCGGATGCAGGATATGCTCGCCGATACGCGCGCGGTGCTCGAACGCGATGCCGGCAATCCCGATGCGCTCTATCTCCAGGCGGTGCTCGCCGCGCGGGCGCGCGAGGACGATCTCGCGCGCAGGCTGATCGAGCTGACCGGCGGCGCGCGCGATGGCCTGCCGGGCATGCAGCTGCTCTCGGCCGCGCTCGATCTGCGTGCCGGCAATTACCAGTCGGCGATCCGCCTGCTCGAAAGTTTGCTCACCGAACAGCCGGCCAACCGCGATGCGCGCCGTTTGCTCGCTGCCGCGCAATTCGGCGCAGGCGACATGCGCGCGGTCTATTGGACGCTCGAGCCGCTGCTCGCGCGCCCCGATGCCGGAAGCTACGAGCTGATCCTCGCCGGCCGCGCCGAAGAGCGGGTCGGCGAATATGAATCGGCCTACCGGTTGCTCGAACGCGCCGCGCGCGGCGGGCGGCAATCGGGCGAAGCGCTCGGCGAGGGCGCGCCCGATGCGGCGCGGCTGGCGGTGATCGAAGCCGAGGCGCGAAACGGCGCCGCCGACGAGCAGGTGGCGCTGATCCGCGCCTATCTCGCGCTCGGTCGGACGGCCGACGCCCGCGCGCTCGCC
>JAIVHR010000189.1 GCA_020200935.1 Sphingomonadales bacterium | reverse complement strand
CTCGGGCGGGGCGAGGCGATATTGGGTCAGATCGAACCAGTTCTGCCCGGCGAGCAGCGCGCGCAGTTGAGCGAGCCGCAGATTGTCGTCGGTATCGCCGAGGCCGAGATCCTGGATCGCCGGATAGCGGAGGATCAGCGCCAGAATCGCAAACGCCAGCCAGGCGAGCAGCAGGCCGAGCTTCCAATGGCGGGACCACCAATCGGCCCCGAGCGGTTTTTCGCCTGCCATCCTGCCCGCGCGCCCCCCCGTTTTCCCTTCACCAACGGTTAGGGATTGATGGTTAATGACTGGTTGCATGAACGCTGAAATGCCGATCGTAAAGCGCGGTGCGCTCGGGCGCCAAGCGGTGCTCGCCGGCCAGCTGGCGCGCTACGGCGCGGTCGGGCTCGGCGTCACCTTGCTCGGCGCGGGCGTCTATTGGGTGACGGCGACGATCTTCGGGGTGGCGCCGCTGATCGCCAATCTGATCGCCTATGTCGCGATGGTGACGATCGGCTATGCGCTGCACAGCCGCTTCAGCTTTCGCGGCCATGGCGTGCGCGACAGCCGCACCGGCGGACGGTTTCTGATCGCTTCATGGGCGAGCCTCGGCCTCAACAGCCTGTGGGTCTGGATCGCAACCGGGGTGTTCGAAGGCGCCGACTGGTGGCCGATCCCGGCGATGATCCTCGTCACGCCGCTGGCGATCTTCTGGCTCAACCGCAAATGGGTGTTCAGCTAGGCCGGTCGCTACGGCGCGGCCCATAGCGGCGGCCGATCCTCTCAACCCCCCTGTGCGCGATGTTCGAGAAGAATCCACGGCACATGGCTGCCGCTGAACTGATCGCGGTGTGCCCTGTCATAGAAGGGCGGCATATGATCGCCGACGATCAGGATATCGCTCGGCGGCAGGTCCGGATCGGTGAAACTCGTGACGAGTTCCGAGGCGATCTGCCGGTAGCCCTGCATCAGCCGGCAGATCATCGCGAAATCGCGGGCCAGCGTCGGATCGAAATTCGCGCAATCCTCGGTCCCCATATTCGGGTCGACCAGCACCGGAAGATGCGTGTTGACGGTCAGGAAATAGAGAAACTGGGGGTCGTCCTTGCCGCGCAATTGGTCCAGCAGCATGGCGGCGACGTCGCGATCGCAGGCTCCCGGGAACACCCCGGGACAGGTCCGTGCGCCGCGCTCGATCAGCTCCTGGCCGAAGATCATGCGATCGAAGCCGATATTCGGATACCAGGCCGCTCGGTTGAAGAAGCTCCCGGTGAAACTGTGCACGGCGGTCGTGTCATAGCCGGCGGCGCGCAGCCGAGCGGGAAGACAGCCGTCGTCGCGTCTGTTCTCGAGCCCGTGATATTCGCCCCAACGACCGCATAGCTCGCGGATTTCGCCTGCGGTGGTCGAGCCGAAATAGGGCGTCGTCCCGGTCGAGACGTTGTAACGCGCGCGGATCGCCGGATTGTCGAACGGCGCGGTCAACATGCCGCGGACGCGCGCGTCGCGCGGCACGCCGAGCGATTCGACAACGATCACGATCACGTTGCGCCGCGCGGCGATCGCGCCGGCGAGGTCGAGATGCTCGATCCCGGCCTGCCAGGGCGTGTCGCCGGGCGCGCTGCGATTGTAGCTCCCCTGGCTCGCATGGGTCATGCGATAGTCGAGCATCTGGAAACCCAGCACGGCGATTGCCGCGACCGGTATCAATCGCCAGTCGCGAAACTCCTGATCGCGCGCGCTCAGCAGGAATGCCGCCAGGAAGGTCACCAGCAACGCCGCCGCCATGACCAGATAATGGGGGGATTCGCCGAGCCTCAGATCGGCGGCGAACCGCAGCGAGTGCGCCATGCTCCATATGCCGAGGTTGAACATTGCCGAGACGAAGGACAGGCACATATAGCCGAAAGCCGCGAACCAGGCGGCCAGTTGCAGCAGCCGCGGCGCGCGGCGCAAACACAGACCGATGATGCCGAAGCCGATGATTTCGAGCGACCGCGGCGGGCCGCCGACGAACCACAGGATCATGAAGGGGGCACTGGGAAGGATGACCCAGAAGGTCAGCCAGACGAGCAGCCGCCTGGCCTCGGCGGGCAGCTCGGGGAGAGCCAAGCGCCGAACCCCGATCGTGGCTGCAACCATATCAATACCCCGCCGCTGATACGGGGAGAAATAGGGCGGGTTCGCTAAGCTATGGTTAACGGATCGAGCGCTGTTCGATCCCTCATCGCTCTCGCGTCCTACAGCCGCCGCTTGCTGCGCAGCAGCTTGAGCCGCAGCGCCTGCAGGCGGATGAAGCCCTCGGCGTCGCGCTGATTGTAGCGGCCGGCATCCTCCTCGAAGGTCACGACATCCTGGCTGTAGAGGTTGAACTCGACATCGGCTTTGCGCCCGACGACGTTGACCGAGCCCTTATAGAGCTTGAGCCGCACCGTTCCGGTGACGTGGGCCTGGCTGAGATCGATCGCCGCCTGCAGCATCGCCCGCTCGGGGCTGTACCAGAAGCCGTTATAGATCAGCTCGGCATAGCGCGGCATCAATTCGTCCTTGAGATGCATCGCGCCGCGATCGAGGGTGATCTGCTCGATGCCGCGATGCGCGGCAAGCAGGATCGTCCCTCCCGGCGTCTCGTACATGCCGCGGCTCTTCATCCCGACGAAGCGGTTCTCGACCAGATCGAGCCGGCCGATGCCGTGGCGCCGGCCATGATCGTTGAGCGCCGCGAGCAATGTCGCCGGGCTCATCGCCTCGCCGCCGATCGCCGTCGCGTCGCCCCGCTCGAAATCGATCTCGATATATTCCGGCTCGTCGGGCGCGTCCTCGGGATGGTCGGTGCGAGAATAGACGTAATCGGGCGTCTCTTCCCAGGGGTCCTCGAGCACCTTGCCCTCGGACGATGTGTGGAGGAGGTTCGCGTCGGTCGAGAAAGGAGCCTCGCCGCGCTTGTCCTTCGCGATCGGAATATCGTGCGCCTCGGCGAATTCGATCAGCTTGCTGCGGCTGGTCAGTTCCCATTCGCGCCAGGGGGCGATCACCTTGATATCGGGATCGAGCCCGTAATAGCCGAGCTCGAAGCGCACCTGATCGTTGCCCTTGCCCGTCGCGCCATGGGCGACGGCGTCGGCGCCGGTCTCATGCGCGATCTCGATCTGGCGCCGGGCGATCAACGGCCGCGCGATCGCCGTGCCGAGCAGATACTGCCCCTCATAGACGGCATTGGCGCGGAACATCGGGAAGACATAGTCGGCGACGAATTTCTCGCGCAGATCCTCGATATAGATATGTTCGGGCCTGACCCCGGCGGCTTCGGCCTTGCCGCGGACGGAATCGAGCTCCTCGCCCTGCCCGAGATCGGCGGTGAAGGTGACGACCTCGCAATCATAGGTCTCGATCAGCCAGCGCAGGATGACGCTGGTATCGAGGCCGCCCGAATAGGCGAGAACGACGCGCTTCACTTGCTGGCTCATCGGCAGTCCCCCGGTGAAGCGAGCGGGCTAGTCGCTGTGGCGAATTCGTGCAACTCTGGGCGGCCAGTGGGAGCGTAAATATGGCCGAGAACAAGACCCAGCAGACCGATGAGAGCGTCGCGAAATTCCTCGAGGCCGTCGAGCCCGAACAGAAGCGCGAGGATGCGAAGGCGGTCTGCGCGATGATGGAGCGATTGTCGGGCCACCCGCCCAAAATGTGGGGCCCGGCGATCGTCGGCTTCGGCAGCTATCATTACAAATATGACAGCGGCCGCGAGGGCGATTTCCTGCTGACCGGCTTTTCGCCCAGAAAGAGCGCGATCTCGCTCTATATCATGGACGGCTATCAGGACCGCGGCGAAATCCTTTCGCGTCTCGGCAAGTACAAGACCGGCAAATCCTGCCTCTATGTCAACAAGCTGTCCGATATCGATCTCGAGGTGCTCGAGGAGCTGATCCTCGATTCGCTGGCCTATATGCGCGCGACCTACGACACGACGTGAGATTCCGTCGACGAGCCGTGGGGCGGGTTCAATCCATGTAAAGCCGCGCGACCCTAGAGTGTCGACCATATCGCGCGGCCCCTGGCCGCCACGTCTTTCGAGTTGGAGTATGGTCATGGATACAGGCATCAAGATCGGATTGGGTTCCTTTGTCGCGACGGCGGCGCTGCTGCTCGCCGTGCCGGCGAGCGCCGACGCCCACGAGGCTCACGGCAACGGTTCGACGACGCGCGCCGAAGTCGAGGCGCGGGTCGCCGCGCGCTTCGCGGCGATGGACGCCGACGGCGACGGCGCGGTGACGCGTGCCGAGGCCGATGCCTATCGCCAAGCCCGCCAGGCCGAACGCCGCGGGCGGCTGTTCGCCCGGCTCGATGCCGATGGCGACGGGTCGATCGACGCCGAGGAGCGCGCCGCGATCCGCGGCCGCCATCATCGCCGGGGCGGTCATCCCGTAGCCCGGCCCGAAATGGCAGAGGAGGCGAATATGCGCGCCCGGCTGACGCCCGAGGAACTGGCGCCGCTGACCCAAGCCGCCGGCGATGACGCCGTGGCCGCGCCTCCCGAGCATGCCGAACGCCGTGCCGGCCGTGCCGAGCGCCGGGCGCAGATCTGGGCCGAGGCGGATGCCGACGGCGACGGCGCGCTCAGCGAAGCCGAATTCGCCGCCGCCGCCGCCGCGCGACAGGAGCGCAGCCGGGCGCATCGCGGCGACCGGCCCGACCGGTTCGCAAGCGCCGACGCGGATGGCGACGGATCGCTGACTTTGGCCGAGGTCCAGGCCCGCGCGTTCGTTCGTTTTGACCATGCCGATGCCAACAGTGACGGCAGGCTGACCCGCGAGGAACGCCGCGCCGCGTGGCGCGCCCTCCGCGCCGAACGATCGGCCCCCGACTCGCAATAATCGCCCGAGGCGCCGAGGGTTCTAGCATCTCATCGGCGGCTTGGGCTAAGCCCGATCGATGGGCGCGGGGCATTCGCATCACGGTCACGAGGGCCATAGCCATGCGCCGGCGAGTTTTGGCCGCGCCTTCGCGATCGGCATCGCGCTCAACACGGTCTTCGTCGCGATCGAGGCGGGCTACGGCTTCGCCATCGGCTCGGTGGCGCTGCTTGCCGATGCCGGGCACAATCTCTCCGACGTTCTCGGGCTGGTGATCGCCTGGGTGGGCGCGACCCTGGCGCAGCGAGCGCCGAGCAAGCGCTACACCTTCGGGCTCAAGGGCTCTTCGATCCTCGCCGCGCTGGCCAATGCGCTGCTGCTGCTGATCGCGGTCGGGCTGATCGCCTCCGAGGCGATCCAGCGGCTGGTCTATCCAGCGCCGGTCGCCGGCGGCACGATCATCCTCGTCGCGGCGATCGGCATCGTCGTCAACGGCGCCACCGCGATGCTCTTCGCGCGCGGCCGCAAGGGCGACATCAATATCCGCGGCGCCTATCTCCACATGGCCGCCGACGCCGCGGTCTCGGCCGGGGTGGTGATCGCCGGCGCGGCGATCCTGTGGACCGGCGCGCGCTGGATCGATCCGGTGACGAGCCTCGTCATCGGCCTCGTGATTCTCGTCAGCACCTGGCAGCTGCTCTGGGAATCGGTCAGGATGTCGCTCGCCGCGGTGCCCGGCCATATCGATACCGACGAGGTCGAGAGCGAGCTCGCCGCGCTCGACGGCGTCGCCCAGGTCCATCATCTGCATATCTGGAATATGAGCACCACCGAGACGGCGCTCACCGTCCACCTTGTCATGCCCGGCGGCCATCCCGGCGATACTTTTCTGGCGACCCTCCAACAGCGGCTGCACGATCGTTTCCAGATCGGCCATTCGACGGTGCAGATCGAGCGTGGAGACAGAGCAGGCTGCCCGGATGACGAGTGCTGAGAGCAGACCGTCCCGGTCCGTCACCCCGGACTTGATCGGCAACTATCCCGTCGAGACATGGAGGAGAGCTATGTTTTCCCGCGAAGGCGGGAATCCAGCTCTGCCGCCGCAACCGAAGGACTGGATTCCCGCCTTCGCGGGAAAACGAGGACCTCCATGTTCTAACGGGACAATCACCGACTTGATCGGGGTCCAGGGCGGCTGGCGATGTCGCTTGCGGCTCTGGATGCCGGATCAAGTCCGGCATGACGGCTGTCGGGACTAGGCCGAGCGTAATCGCTCGCGAATTTCAGCCTCGGCCTCCCCCATATAGCCGCGCGTGATCGGCAGCGCGTGGCGGCTGCGCGCATATTGCAGCTGGTAGACGGTGATCCCGCCATAGCGGAAGGAGGCGGCGGCGCCGGCGAGATATATCTGCCAGAGCCGGAAGAAGCGCGCGTCATAGAGCCGGACAATTTCCTCCTCCGCGGCGAGCGTGCGTTCGTACCAATGATCGAGCGTGTAAGCGTAATGCAGCCGCAAATTCTCGATATCGGTGGCGATCAGCCGCATCTGCTCGCTCGCCCCGACGATCTCCGAGAGCGCCGGCAGATAGCCGCCCGGGAAGATGTATCTCGAGGTAAAGCGGTCGGTCATGCCGGGCCCGCCGAGCCGCCCGATCGTATGCAGCAGCATGACGCCGTCGGGGGTCAGCAGTTCGTGGCACTGGGCGAAGAAGCGCCGGTAGAAGGGCGGGCCGACATGTTCGAACATGCCGACCGAAACGATCCGGTCGAATTGACCCGAAACGTCGCGATAATCGAGCAGCTCGAAGCGCACCTTGTCGGCGACGCCGGCTTGCTCGGCGCGCCGACGGGAGATTCCCAGCTGCTCCTCGCTCAAGGTGATTCCGAGTACCTCGCCGCCGGTGATCCGGTTGATCGCGATATCGAGCACCTTCTGGCCCGGCTCGAGCGCCAGCTTGGCGAGAATATGCGCCGTCTTGTCGGCTTGCGCGGTTTCGAGATCGTTCCCGGGGTCGGTGAAATAGGCGCAGCTATATTGCCGGTCCTTGTCGAGAAAGAGATCGTAGAGCCGGTCCGACAGGTCGTAATGATGGGCGACGTTGCGCCGCGCGCGCGTCGGCCAGTTGAGCCGATCGAGCGTGGCGCGAAATTTGCGCCAGGCGCCGAGCAGCCCGTTGGTCTGGAGCAGCGTGCGGCCCTCCTCCCACACGGCGTTGGCGAGGGTCAGCATAAGAAAATCGCGGATCGTCCCCTGCTCGACGATCATCCTTTCCTCGAGCAGCATCTCGCCGGTATTGGCGTGCGGATTGATCGCCACGATCAGCGGCGCGAGCCGGTCGGTGAAACGCACCGTCACGTCGGGCAGGTCGGGCGCAGAGATGCCGTAGCTACCGCGCGATCCATCGGCCCAGATGACGGTCAGCCGCCCCTTGGTGATCAGCTTCGCGAGAAAGGTGTCGAGCAGCCGCATGGCGGGTTGGTTAGACCCCCTATGACGATATCGACAAGAGGGCTGTTTAGCCCGCGGCCGGTTGCGCCGCCGCCTCGCGGTCGAGTTCGGCGCGAGACTTCTTCTCACTCGCCGACTTCAATTGCCCGCAGGCGGCCATGATGTCGCGGCCGCGCGGGGTGCGGATCGGCGCCGAGATGCCGGCTTCGAAGACGATATTCGAAAAGTTGCGGATGCGCTCGGGCTTCGAACATTCGTACGCTGCGCCGGGCCAGGGGTTGAAGGGGATCAGATTGACCTTGGCCGGGAGCTTGTAGCGCTTGATCAGCCGGACGAGCTCTCGGGCGTCCTCGTCGCTGTCGTTAATGTCCTTGAGCATCACATATTCGAAGGTGATGCGCCGCGCGTTGTTGGCGCCCGGATAGGCGGCGCAGGCTTCGAGCAGCTGTTCGATGCCGTATTTCCGGTTGAGCGGCACGATCTCGTCGCGCACCTGTTTGGTCACCGCATGGAGCGAGACGGCGAGATTGACGCCGATTTCCGCGCCGGCGCGCGCCATCATCGGCACGACGCCCGAGGTCGACAGCGTGATCCTGCGCCGCGACAGCGCGAGCCCCTCGCCGTCCATGACGATATTCATCGCATCGCGGACATTGTCGAAATTATACAGCGGCTCGCCCATCCCCATCAGTACGATATTGGTCAGCATCCGGCCGTCGGCGGCATAGCGAACCGTGCTTTCGCCGGGTCGCGGCCATTCCGCGAGCGTGTCGCGCGCGAGCATCACCTGGCCGACGATCTCGCCGGCGGTGAGATTGCGCACCAGCCGCATCGTCCCGGTATGGCAGAAGGTGCAATTGAGCGTGCATCCAACTTGACTGGAAATACAAAGCGTTCCGCGGTCGGAATCGGGGATGAAGACCATCTCGAAATCCTGCCCGTCGGGCGTCCTCAGCAGCCATTTCCGCGTCCCGTCGGTGGAAACGAGATGTTCAACCACATCGGGCCTACCGATCGCGAATCGCTCGGCGAACCAGCTCTGCTGCGATTTGGCGATATCGCTCATCGCGGCGAAATCGGTGATGCCGCGGTGATAGATCTGATGCCAGATCTGCTTGGCGCGCAGGCTGGCCTGCCGTTCGGGAAGCCCCGCTTGCTCGAACGCCGCGCGCATCGCCGCGCGCGACAATCCGACAATGTCGATCCTGCCGCCGGCGCGCGCCGGCGCCTCGCGCGCGACGGGCACGGTGTCGGAACCGCCGGGGCGGGCCATCGGGGCGGCGGAAGCGCTCATGGCCCGTCATGTAAGGGCCGGGCGGCCGCTTTGCCATATACCGCGGCGCGCTATCTCGCGCAGCCCAATGCCGCGGCGTCGATCGCGGTGGCGGCGCCGGCCAAGGCGTAGCTGTCGGCAAACCGCCCGCCCGATTCGCTCACCGCCTCGATGCGCATCGTCATGCCGGCCCGGATCGCGGCAACGATCGCCGCGTCGTCGCGCGCATTGTCCGCCCAAGCGTCGGGCCCGCGTCCGACCAGATCGAAGCTGCGCCCGCCGATCGTCAGCCGCGCGCCTCGATCCTCGTACATCGCCCGGCGCAAGCGGACATGCAGCTGGCCGCCGACATTGCGCTCGGGCCAGTAGCCGATGGCGACGAACGGCTCCCAATCGCCCGATCGTTCGCGGATCGGCCGGCTGATCGCGTAGCAGCGCGGGATTTCGGGATCGCGGAAGCTGCCCCAGCCGTCGAAAATGCCCAGCGATTCGCGCGCCGCGAGCGGCGCGGCGGCGACCAGACCGGCCAGCAGGGCGGCAAGAACGCGCCTCATGCCCGCTCCCCCCCGGCGCCGGTGAAGAGGATCTGCTCGCATCGGTCCTCGATCATCGCGACGCTGCCCTGCGGCAGGCCCGGCGCGACCGGCGCGCCGTAGCCGGGCAGCGGATCGAGTCCGAGCAGCACGCCGCGCAGCACCCGGCTCGAAATGCCGTGCATGATGACGAGCTTGTCGCCGGGGGTATCGCCATGCTCGTCCCACCAGCCCGTCACGCGGTCGGCGATCGCGGCGTAATCCTCGCCGTCGGGGGCCGGTTTCAGCAGCCGCGTCTCCATGTCGACGATCGAGCCGACCTCTTCGGCGACGTCGCTGTAATATCGCCCGCCCCAACTCCCCATGCCGATCTCCGAAAGTCGCGGGTCGCGCCGCGCCGCGTGCCAGTCGAGGCCGAGATGTTCGGCGATCACCGCGAGCGTCTGGAGCGCGCGGCCGGTCTCGGAGGCCCAGAGCGCGATTTCCGGCCGCTGTCCCAGCTGCCCGGCCAGCACCTCTCCCATCGCCTCGGCCTGCGCGAATCCGGCGCGCGAGAGCGGCGTATGGAGATGATCGCCCTGCAGCCGCCCGGCGGCGTTGAACACGGTTTCGCCATGGCGGGCGATATAGAGGCGGCCGGGGCTGGTCATCGCGCGCTGAATCGCCGATGGCTGCGATGAAGGCAAGCATCGAAGCCGCGCGCTACGCAATCCACAGAAATCTGGCCGAAACGCCTTGGTTCGCTTGCATTGTCGCGCCATTTGCCATTGCCATATCGAAGATTGCAGGGCAGGACGCTTTGTCCGCGCAAAGACAGCCGAGATGCTGAGGGGACGATCATGAAAGCGACAATCGAACGGGCAGCGCTCCTGAAGAGCCTGGGCCATGTCCAGTCGGTGGTCGAGCGCCGGAACACCATCCCGATCCTCTCCAACG
>JAIVHR010000313.1 GCA_020200935.1 Sphingomonadales bacterium | reverse complement strand
GTAGGTGATCATCTCGGCGATATTCGTCGCCTGGTCGCCGATCCGTTCGAGATGCTTGCTGACGAACAGCAGATGGGCGGCCTGGCCGATCCGTTCGGGCTTCTCGATCATGAATTCGATCAGCCCCTGGGTCAGCCGGTCGTGGAGGTCGTCGACGATGTCGTCGCGCTCGCAGACCCGGTGGGCGAGCGCCACGTCGCTGTCGGCATAGGCGCGCACGACATCCTCGAGCATCCCGCGAGCTTCCCCGGTCATTTCATGCACCATCGCGCGCAGTTCGCCGGGATATTTGGCGGTGATGCTCGGCACGCGGCGGGCGATATTCTTGGCATAATCGGCGGTGCGTTCGAGAAGCGCGCTCATCTTGATCGCCGCGACGACGCCGCGCAGATCGTCGGCCATCGGCGCGCGCCGCGCGATGATGCTGACCGCGGCGCTTTCGGCCCTCGCGGCGATCCGGTCGATCTCGGCATCGGCCTTGGCGACGCGGCGCGCCTCCTCGGCGTCGCGCGCCTCGAGCGCCGCGATCGCCTCGCCGATCGCCTTCGACGCCCGATCGCCGAGCTCGAGGATCATCGCGCGCAGCGCTCTCAGTTCGTCGTCGAACGCGGATACCGTATGTTTTTCGCCGGCCATGTCACTCTCTACAATACTCAAAATATGACACTAATGTTACAGCAAAGGGCGACTCGGCGCAAATCCCCTTTTCCAAAGCAAAAAAAGGGGGCCGGGGGAGAGATCCCACCCGGCCCCGATAGCGCTTCGAATATACCCGTCAGTCGGCGGCGAGTTCGCTGGCGGTCAGTGCCGCCATCTCGTTCGCACGCGCGGCATTGGCGGCGCGCACATCTTCGGGATTGGCGATCATGCCGGCATCGATCAGATAGCCGTCGGGGCCCCAGGCCGAGACATATTCGGCGACGAACTCCCGCAATCCGCGGATCGCGCCGATATGGTTGCCCTTGACGTAGATGAACATCGGCCGGGCACCCGGATAGCTAAGGCTCGAGATCGTCTCGGAATTGGGGGCGACGCCGTTGACCGGCACACCGACCACCCGGCCCTGATTCTGCTCGAGGAAGCTGTAGCCCAGCAGCCCGAGATAGCCCGGATTCTGGGTCACCTTCTGGATGATCAGATTGTCGTTCTCGCCGGCCTCGATGAAGGCGCCGTCGGTGCGGACGGTTTCGCAGATCTCGTCGAAGCTTTCCTCGTCGCTTTCGGCGAGCTGCTCCATCTCGGGGTTCGATTCGCAGCCGGTGACCATCATCAGCTCGATGAAGGAATCGCGCGTGCCGCTCGTCGTCGGCGGTCCGTAGACGCGGATCGGCAGATCGGGGAGCGAGGGATCGATGTCGGTCCAGCGCTCGGCCGTCTGTTCGGCGCCATAGGGCCGCTCGGCGAGCGCTTCGTAGATCTGCTGCGTGGTCAGCGTGAATTGCGGGCTGTCGGGCGAGGTGACGACGGCGAGGCCGTCGATGCCGACCTGGAGCTCGATGATATTGTCGACGCCGTTGCCCTGACAGGTCTCGAATTCGCTCTCCTTCATCCGCCGCGAGGCGTTGGCGATGTCGGGATGCTGCGGCCCGACGCCGGCGCAGAACAGCTCGATGCCGCCGCCGGTGCCGGTCGATTCGACGATCGGCGCGCCGAAGGAGGTGTTCTGCGCGAAGCGTTCGGCCACCGCGCGGGTGAAGGGATAGACGGTCGAGCTGCCGACGATCTTGATC
>JAIVHR010000020.1 GCA_020200935.1 Sphingomonadales bacterium | reverse complement strand
CGCGCGAAGGAGAGCGCTTTGACCAATGTCAAAAGCGATAGTTTGCAGGCCTTTCTTCCCGCCCGAACACTTTCAATCATCCCGTCACCCCAGCGAAGGCTGGGGTCTATCCCGGTTATCCGATCACACGATTGCCGGCCGGGATAGATCTAGACCCCGGCGCGGAAGGGCGTGAAGGCGGTATGCTCGTCATAGATGTCGAGGCCTTCCTTGCGCTTGAGCCAGCCGACCACTGCATAGGTGACCGGCGTCAACAGCGCCTCCCAGCCGACCTTCAATGCCCAGTTGGTGACCATCACGGTCAGCACCAATTCGTCGCTCCAGACGCCCCAGAAGGCGAGCGGATAGAAGATCAGGCTGTCGACCCCCTGGCCGACGACCGTCGAGCCGATCGTCCGCGTCCACAGATGCCTGCCCCGGGTCCAGACCTTCATCCGCGCCATGACGTAGCTGTTGACGAACTCGCCGGCCCAGAAGGCGCAGATCGAGGCGAAGACGATCCGCGGCACCTGGCCGAAGACGGCCTCGTAGGCGGGTTGGTTCGGCCAGCTCGCATCGGGCGGCAGGCCGACCACGACCCAGCTCATCAGCGCCATGAAGAGCATCGCGACGAAGCCCGCCCAGATGCAGCGCCGCGCCCGGGCATAGCCGTAGACCTCGGTCAATATGTCGCCGATGACGTAGGAGAGCGGGAAGAAGAGGATGCCGGCGCCGAACGCCCAGGCGCCTTCACATCGATGAAGGTGTTTTCCGATCCGTGGGTCGGCCATCCGCGGCTCAACCGGATGGGGCTGCACCGCAAGCGATTGAAGACCGCGCAGGCGGTCTGCGGGTTCAGGCGCGCGCAGACGGTGCGGCCGCGCGACGAGCATGAGCGCCATCTGCTCGATCATGGCTATGTCGCGATCCCCGATTTCCTGGCGGCCGACGAATTCGACGCGATGAAGCGCGAGGTCGTGCGCTCGGTCGAGGCCTCCGAGGCGCGGACGCCCTTGCCGCCCGAACCCGAAGTCTGGGGCTTCGGCGACAGCCAGCGCCACGATTGGGGCTTCGACCGGTTCGACGGATCGACGCTCAACCGCTTCGTCAAGCCCGGCCCGCTCGCCGCCGGCTTCCCGCGCAACCCGCGCTTCAAGCGGCTGGCGCGGATCGTCACCGGCAAGGCGATGCGGCCGGGGAGGAACTGGATCTACCTGACCGTCAATGGCGACGAGGCGACGATCCACGACATCCAGCGCGAACTCCACCGCGACACCTTCTTCAACGCGATGAAATACTGGTTCTTCCTCGATTCGGTCCGCGAGGAGGAAGGACCCTTCGTCTATGTGCCGGACAGTCACAAGCTCACGCCCGAGCGGCTCGCCTGGGAGGAGGCCAAGGCCGATGCCGCCGTCGCGGCGCGGATCGCCGGCAACAGGGGCGGCATGACCGGCTCCTTCCGCATCGCCGACGCCGACATAGCCGACCTCGGGCTGCCGCCGCCGCAAAGCTATCCGGTCGCCCAGAACACGCTGATCGTCGCCAATGTCTTCGGCTTCCACCGCCGCGGCGACGCCGAGCCCGGCACCCGCCGGCTCGCGCTCTACGGCAATCACCGGCCGCAGCCATTCCTGCCCTTCGGCAGCTAAGGCCCTGCCCACCGGACCGCGATCGGGCGCGCTCGACAACGAAATCGGCTGGCAGCGGGTTTCATTCGCTCCGACAGCGGGTTAAATCGGCGCGGCCCGAGCAACCCGCTGGCGATCGATCTCGGCGCCGGCAGCGATCGCGACTGGTACGTCAACACGACCAATGTCCGGATCGCGCTTGCCGAGGCGACCGGCCCTTCGCGGCTCGTCTTCCGCATCAATCTCGAAGACAGGCCGGCCTATTTCATCCATGCCGCGCGGTCGGAGGATTTTCCCGAGCTTTCGGAAGGGTCGGGCATCGCGATCGAGGCCGGGGAGAAATTCGCACTGTCCTTCAACGGCTTCACGACCGCCGACGCGCAGGCCTCGATGATGATCCTCGAATATGGCGAGGACCGCAAGCGCACCGGCACCTTCAGCGTGCCGCTCAAATCGACGGTCAGCTACGAGCCAGGCGAAGAAGTCCGCCATATCGTCGTCGCCGTACGGCTGGCGGGCAAGGGCAAGGTGACGATTTCGCGGCTGTCGGCGGATCGCCTTTCGGCCGACGCACCGCCCGCCGGCGCCGCGCCGCCGGCCGAGGCGGACGGTCCGGCGCTGTCCGAAGATGCCGAGGAATGGCGCCGCCGCGCGCATGACTGGGAAGCGCGATATTACGAGGCGCATCGCGAATTGTCGCGCCCGGCCGCGCGGCTCGGCCATGCGGCGTTGCTGCGGCTCGCCGAGACGATCCCGACCAGCAACGGTTCGCGCTATTTCGAGAAGCTGCCGGTCAAGCTCGCCATCGTCACCGACGTCTATATGTATGATTTCTACAAGGATGCCTGCGCCCAGGTCGAATATCTCTCGCCGACCGATTATCGCCGGAAATTCGACGAGAATGAGTTCGACGCGCTGCTCTTCGTCACCTGCTGGGTCGGCATTTCGGGCGAGGAATGGAAGGGCGTCCATGGCGAGGGCGAGGCCCGCGATGCCTTCGAGGAGATCCTCAAGCTCTGCCGCGACCGCGGGATCGCGACGATCTTCCAATCGATCGAGGATCCGGTCCACTATGAGCGCTTCCTGCCGATCGCCCGGCAGATGGACCATATCTTCACCAGCGACAGCGAGAGCGTCGAGCGCTATCGCGAGGATTGCGGCCATGACCGGGCTCATTACGGCGAATATGGCTTCAACCCGCTGGTCAACAATCCGATCGGATCGCGCCTGCACACGATCAGCGGCGCCTTTTTCGCCGGTTCCTATCCGTCGGGCTATGCTTCGCGCTGCAAGGACATGGACGTGCTGTTCGGATCGATCCTCGATTCGGGCGGCGAGCTGGTGATCGCCGACCGCAACTATTGGCGCGGCGTGGCGGCGCAGCGTTTTCCGGTCCGCTTCCAGCCGCACATCATCGCGCCGATCGATCATCTCGAGCTGCAGAGGGTGCACAAGCTCTTCCGCTACAATCTCAATTTCAATTCGATCCAGTCGAGCCCGACCATGTGCGCGATGCGGGTCTATGAGCTGCTCGCCCAGGGCCGCACATTGTGGTCGAACTATGCCCGTTCGCTGGTCGAGAAATTCCCCGAAGTGCCGATCATCCCCTATCCCGAGCGGCTCGAAAACTTCTTCGGCCAGCCCGAGACCGAAGGCGACTATCGCACCGACCTCGCCCGCATGCGTTCGGTGCTCGACGACAAGGCGAGACGTCGCACCGCCCGATCCGGTGATCGGGCTGGTGGGGCCCGCCGATTGCGCCGAAACCGCCGGGCGCCTCGGAGCGCGCTGCCGTGCGCGCACAATGTTCATCGATGAAGCCGGGATTGCCGATGCCGGGGCATGGCAAACGGTCGCCGCCAAGGAAAAGCTCGATTACGCCGCCTGGCTCTCGCCCGATCTCGACTATGCCGACTGTTATCTGCAGGACCTGCTCAACGGCTTCAAATTCACCGATGCGCGATATGTGGCGGCGCCCAGGGTCTCCTTCGACCATCCCGATTTCGGCGCGCGCGTGCACAATTATACCGGCTGGATGCCGGGCCGCGAACGTTCGCTCTTCGCACTGGCGGAGCTCCCGCTCGACGAGATCGCCAGATTCGCCGGGCAGCGTGCGCTGCAGGGCGGCTACAATATCGATCCTTTCTCGGTCGGTCCCAGGGGCGCTCCGGCGCCGGCCCGCGCCGCCATGCCCGAAACGGATATCGTGCTGTCGATTGTCGTCCCTGTCGCCGTCGGCAGACTGCGAGCGTTGGCGGCAAAGACCCTGCCGAGCATCCTGCGCAACCGGAGTCACCGAAAGATCGAAGTGCTGCTGGTCGGCGATGGCGAGGAAGGCTCGTCGCTCGAAGAACAATGCCGGCCGCTCGCCGAAGCCTTCGAGGAACTTGGCCTGCGCTGGTGCGGCGGCGGTGACGGCGGCGACCGGGCCGCGCTGCGCAATGTCGGCATCGAGGCGGCGCGCGGAAGGCTCCTCGGTTTCCTCGACGCCGGCAACGAAATCGCGCCCGGCGGATATGACGCGCTGATCGAAGCCGACGAACGCTTCGGGGCGGGCGCGGCCGGCCCGGTCGATCTGGTCTGCGGCTTCGAGGTAAGGGTCGGCGCGGTCAACGCCGTGCGCGGCAAGCATCAGGGCACCGAGCCGCGCCGGATCAACGACCCGGCATCGCATTTCTTCGGAGCCGGCGAATTTCCGGCGATCCCGGCGCAGGCGCTCCTGATTCGCCGCGAGTGGCTCGAGAAACATCCAGATCTGCGCTTCGCCGCCGAGACGATCGACCAGGACACGCTGTTCGGCTGGGCGCTGCTCAAGACCGCCGATGCGGCCTGCTTCACCGGCTCGGCGCATGTCCTGCGCTACGACCGGCGGACGCAATTGCTCGAAACCGAAATCGATCCAGCCGCCTTGCTGGCGGCGGAAGAACAGCGAAAGGCGGCGCTCGAAGCGCTCGGGCTGCTCGAAAGCTATGTCGCGGGTCCGTTCGAGGCGCATTTTCGCGACTGGTATCTGCGGCAGATCGGGCGGCGGCGCGCGGAATTCGCCGATATCCTGCGCCCGATCGTCGAACTTTACGGACGCGATCCCGGTCAGCTGGGTCTCTGACCGGGCTCAGGCCTCGTGTTCGACCGGCGCCAGCATGGCGAGATCGGGTTCGGTGAACAGCCGCGCCAGGTGACTGGCGGTATGAGCGAGATCGAAGCGCCGGGCATGTTCGGCGACCTCCCCCGCCAGCGCCTCGCGATCCTCCGACGCCTGCTCGATGATCGCCGCCATCCCCTCGAGGTTGTCGGCGACGAAGCGCGCCGGATAGACGCTGTCGGCGCCCTCCCAGCCGATCAGCACCGGCACCGCGCCCGACGCCATCCCTTCGGCGACCGAAGTGTGGCAGCCTTCGAGGATCGAGGTCGAGAGGATATACCCGATATTGCGGTACCATTCGGCCATGTCGGGCCCGGGCGCATCGAACAGGATATTGTCGCGCAGCCCCTCCTCGGCGAGGATCCTTCCGAACAGCGCGCGAAAGGCCTCGCGCTCCTCCTCCTCCTTCCAGGTCCAGGAGATCTCCCAGGGCATCACCGAGCGCACCCGCAGCCGCCAGTCCTCTCCCGTCGCGCGCAGCCGCTCGAGCAGGTCGACGGCGCGATCGAGCCGCTTGATCGCGTAAGGGTTGATGCCGACGAGCCCGAGCGTGCGTTCGGCCCCGGCATGTTTCGGCCGATCGAATTCGTCCCAATCGACGAATTGCGGAATGACGTCGATCTTTTCGGGCGCGACGCCGAATTCCTCGATACATTGCCGCTTGATCTCGGCGCGCACCACGAGCAGCCGGTCGACCTGGTCGAAATCGACCTCGCCCGGGAAATCGGTGGTCAGCTCGAAACGGTGCAGCCGGACGATCAGCCGCTTTTCCTCGGGCAAGTTGCGGCTGTACCAGACTGCGGGTCCCGCGCACCATTCGCAGAACACCGTGTCGGCCCACCCGGCCTTGCGCAGGCTCAGTCTCTCGTCATGCTTGCGGGTGCCGGGCCATTCGTCCGTATCGAGCCGAAACCGGCCGTCGGCGCGCAGCTGCGGCAGCAGCGCGTTGACGAATTTGAGATCGTGGCCGGCGATAAGAACATTGCGCCGCTCCGCGCTGGCACGAGTTGCGCGATCGCGGATCCCCGCGCGTTCGAAGGTGTGCGCGAGCCGTTCGGCCTGATGGCTGATCGCGAAGCTGCGCGCTTTCTCGCGCAGGGCCGCGCCGGTCACGGCGATCCGGTCCGGATCGGCCAGCGCCTCCTCGATGACCGTCTGCGCCTCGTCGATCGAATTGGCGTAAAAAGGATAGTCGGCGCCGAGGAAATCGACATGGGCGGTCGTGCGGTTGACCACCGGCGGCACCCCGAGCGCGCAGAATTCGACGAGCTTGGTCGAGATTTCGAGCGAGGAATCATAGACCGATTTGCGGATGCACAGGCCGAGCGTCGCCTGCGCGGCCTGTGCCGCCGCGGCCATCCGCTCCATGCCGCCGCGCCAGTCGACATGCGGCGCCTCGGCGAGCTTCTCCTTCATCCGCTTGACGAATTGCCGGTCGTCGGGGTCGGCGTTGAACTTGTCGCCGAGCACCCGCAACGAACAGCCGGTGCCGCCGGCATTCAGCGCGGCGACGAGATCGATGTAATTTTCGACATTATAGTCGCTGTCCATCTTGCCTGAATAGATGAGGATCGGCTCTTCGGAGCCCAGCCGCTTGGACTCGAAAAAACCGTCGGGCACCATCGGCGGCAGCGCCAGCAATTGGGCGGCAGGCACCTGATAGATGGTTTCGAGCACCGCCTTCTGGGCCGCCGACTGGACGATCGCCTTGGGAAAGGCTTCGAAGACGCGAAAGGCGAATTCATCCTGCTCGGGCGCGAGCAATTGCGGGCGGCGCAGCCAATAGGGCCAGATGCGATTGCGCAATTCATCGCCGGTGCCGGCCAACCGCTCGACCACCGCATCGCCGCGAACGATATAGAGCGCATCGCCGGCATCATGGAAGCGCTGCTCGATCGCGCGCGCCAGCGCCGTGCCGTCGGGTGCGTCCTCGCCCTCGGGCCGGTCGCACAGGACGAGATCGATGCCGCGCTCGATCAGCGGCCGGGTGATCGGCGAATCGGGTGCCGGATCGCGCAGCAAAACCGTCACCTCGGCACCGGGCACCCGATCGAGGGCAAGCGCCATGCTCTGCAGCCAGATCGACGAGCCGTCGATCAGATTCGGATTGACGTCGGCGAACAGACAGATCTTCACGAGCCGACCATCTCCGTTGCGAACAGATGCGCCGCCTCGCGCGCCGGCAGACAGTCGTCGAACGTCTCGCGAAAATCCTCGAAAAAGGGTTTGCGCAGGCTCGCCTCGTCATACAGCAATGTCGTCGGCAGGCCGTTCCTTCGGCTATCGGCCAGATGCCGCGCCAGCGCCGCGTTGGCGAGATTGTTGTGCGGCGTCATCACGCCCCGCCAGCCGAACAGCCCGTCGGTCGCGCTGTCATCGAAGACATAGCCGCGGCAATGGAGGTAGCTGTGCGCCGACACGCCCTGGTCGAGCCGCAAGGACACGAACCCCTCGAGCCCGGCCGCGCGGTCGGCGTCCAGCACGCCGGTCAGATAGCGCGGATCGTCGGTCGAAATCGTTTCGCGCAACAGCCCGTCCCACGAAAAACGCAACTCACCGGCCCGTTCGACGGCGCCGGCGAGGCCGGTTCGCGCGCCACCGCCCACGCCGCCCTTGTCCGAAGGCCCGGTCCGATATTGCTCGACCGCCGTCCGGTTGGGCACGCTCAGCGACAGGGCAAGCGGCGGGAGCACGCCTTCGCCGTGGAGGCGGATATGGGTGACCAGGCCGCGCACCTCGCTCGACAGCGGCACGATCAGCGGCCGCGGCGCGGCGAGCTTGATGTGGCTGGAGAAGATCTCCTGCCGCTCCTCGTCGATCAGCCGGATCACCACCGCGCATTTCCGGGCGAATTCGCCGCGCGGCCTGTCGAGATCGAAGACCAGGAAAGGCGGCCAGTGGCCGCCGGGAAACAGCTCGCCGAATTTGAAGGCCTGCCGCGCCCACATCAGCCGGTCGACGTCCTCGGGGAACGCGAAACCGATGCCGCCCGGCGGCCGCCATTCCCAGCGATCGGCGACATCCGCCACCCGGCTGTCGTCGAAATCGATCGCATGCCTGCCGTCGCCGACATGCAGCACCATCCGATAGTCCGATGGCGTTCGATTCGGGCTGAACAAACGGCTTAGCGGTCCAAACATAGGTTTCCCGGCAATCGGAAAGGCTTGCCGCGGATCGATGATCGCCCCGCCGCACGCTGCGCTCATAGGAAGCGGCGTTGGGCGATGCAATTGCTAGTTGGCCGGCGAGACGCGGGCGAGGGCCGCAAATCTGTTGCCTGGCCGAAGCGAACCCCCTAGGGGCGCTGCGATGCCACGCCCCGAAAAAAAGCCCGACATTTCCTTCTTTGTAATCGGCGCCGCGCGCTGCGGCACGACGAGCGTCTACAGCTATCTCGCCCAGCATCCGCGGGTTGCGATCCCGACGATCAAGGAACCGCGCTTCTTTACCAAAAACTGGAAGCGGGGGTGGGACTGGTATGCCGGGGTATATGAGCATGGCGGACCGGGCGAGATCGCCGGCGATTTCTCTCCCGGCTATTCGAACATGAGCAAAAAGGACAAGCCGGCGCGGCGGATCGCCAAATTCTATCCCGATGCGAAGATCGTCTATCTTGTTCGCAACCCGATCGACTGCGCGCTTTCCAACTGGCGGATGTCGGCGCAGAACGATTCCGCTCCGCCATTTGCCGAATGCCTCGACAGTCACACGGCGGTCTATCACCGGTCGCTCTTCTGGAAACAGATCGGCCATTATCGGGAGTATTTTCCCGATCAGCAAATCCTTGTCCTTCCGCTCGAAAAGGTCATCGAGGATCCGGAAGCGAACGGACGTCGGATCACCGATTTTCTCGGTATCGACCCCGCGCCCCATCCTTTTCCGCACAAAAACAAATCCGCCGACAAGTCGGCGCGCCCGGACAAGCCCGAAGTCGACATGGAATCGCGCAAACGTTTCCTCGAGCTGGTCAAGCCGGGCGCCGAGCGCATTCTCGATTATGCGGGCTATCCGGGCTTGTGGGAAATGACGCCCACTTATCACGGCTGGGACCAATAAACCCGGCTCTGCCGGCGTCAGCCGCCGAGCAGGCAGCGGGCCTGCAATTCCTCGATCATGGCGTGCGCGGGATGGTCGGCGAGCGCCGCCACCTGTGCCGTCGCCTTCTCGTCGGTTGCGACCGGGCTCAATTGCAGCGCCTCCTCGCCCCGGCGCTTGAGCTTGTCGTAGGCGTCGAAATTGCCGCCGACATAATGCTGGACCGTCTCCCAATATCGTAGCGCCTGTTCGGGCGTGCCGCCGAGGCCGAGCGTATCGAACAGCAACGGGATCGCGCGGTCGGGATCGGCCATGAAGGTCTCGACGCCCATGAAATATTTCCCGCCTTTGGGCGCGTAAGCCTGGTCGAGAAATTCCTGGTAGAGCCATGCCCAGCGGGTCAACGACTGTTCGAGCGAGTCGGACCTCCAGCGGCGCTTGTTCACCGAATGCCAGAAATTGCCGGGCCGCTTGAAAAGGATCAGCGCGGTATGATCGTGATCGGGATCGAGACGATTGATATGGGTATGCGACTTGTCGGCCGAGATCAGGATATCGCTGCCCAGTCGCTCGGCGAGCCGCGGATACCAGTTGCTCTCGTCGGCCTCGAGCCGCTGGCGAAAATCGCGCGTCCAGATCTGACAGGCCGGGCCGCAATAATGGCAGGAATATTTGGTGTCGTGGGGGATCAGCCAATGCGATTCGCCGACATTGGCGGCGCCGTCCGCGGTGCCGAGGATCAGCGACATCACGGTCGATCCGCAAAAGGACGTGCCGCCGATCAGAACATGCTTCATTAACGCTCACTCGCTGATGCTGTAAGGGTGCCGCCGCGGCAGCCCGACGTGGCGGAGCGTATGCCGGGGGGCGGATCGCTCGGCAAGGGCGCGGCGCAGGTTTCCCGGTCGGCATTCCCGATCCGCAAGGCGCCGTCCGGTTGACTCGACTGCAATGCTGGGCTTTAGGCCGGACCCGGCCGGTCTCGCCGCCCTTACCCGTTTCGTCTCTTCATCTAAAAGGGGTTGGCATGCGCATTCTGATAGTCTTCGGCACGCGCCCGGAAGCAATCAAGATGGCGCCCGTCGTCAAGGCCTTCGAGGCGGCCGAGGATTTCGAGACCATCACCTGCGTCACCGGCCAGCATCGATCGATGCTCGATCAGGTGCTCGAATTGTTCGCAATCGAGCCCGATGCCGATCTCGACATCATGCGGCCCGGCCAGTCGCTGTTCGACGTCACGCCCTGGCCCGAGGAGATGAACCGCCGCTATGTCGACATGGTCGGCCGCTGGCTGTTCGCGCCGACCGAAATTTCGGCCGATGCCCTGCGTCGCGAAGGGGTGCCCGACGATCACATCTTCGTCACCGGCAACACAGTGATCGACGCGCTGCTTTCGGTAGTCGATCAGGTGCGGCCGGGCGGCGCGGCGCATAACGCGCTCGCCGGGCAATTCGGCTTTCTCGATCCGTCCAAACGGCTGATCGTCGTCACCGGCCATCGCCGCGAAAGCTTCGATGGCGGGCTCGAGCGGATGTGCGAGGCGCTCGCGCGGCTCGCTGGCCGCGGCGATGTCGAGATCGTCTATCCGGTGCATCTCAACGAGAATGTCCAGCGCGCGGCGAACAATGTGCTCGCCGAGACCCAGGCCGTGCATCTGATCGAGCCCCAATCCTACCTGCCCTTCGTTTATCTGATGGATCGCGCGCATCTGATCATCTCCGATTCGGGCGGCATCCAGGAGGAAGCGCCCTCGCTCGGCAAGCCGGTGCTGGTCACCCGGGCGGTCACCGAACGGCCCGAGGCGATCGAAGCGGGTACCTGCCGGCTGGTCGGCACCGATATCGAGAGGATCATCGCCGAGGCGACGCAACTGCTCGACGATGAGGCGGAATATCGGCGTGTCAGCGCGATCGCCAACCCCTATGGGGACGGCAGGGCGGCGGGCCGCATAGTGGAAGCGATGAGGAATGGCTGAGGCGTTGAACAGCATCTGCGTGATCGGATTGGGCTATATCGGATTGCCTACCGCGGCGACGCTCGCCGGGGCGGGCCTCGAGGTGAAGGGCGTCGATATCCGCGCCGAGGTCGTCGATACGCTCAACGACGGCCGCGCGCATTTCGCCGAGCCCGATCTCGACATGCTCGTGCAGAGCGCGGTCGAGAGCGGGCGGCTGATCGCCTTCACCCAAGCGCAGCCGGCCGACGCCTTCGTGATCACCGTTCCGACGCCGATCCGCGAGGACAAGTCGCCCGATATGCGCTTTGTCGAGGAAGCCGCGAAAAGCGTCGCCAGGGTCGCGGCGCCCGGCAATCTCGTCGTGCTCGAATCGACGAGCCCGGTCGGCACGACCGAGAATATGGCGCGGATCATCGCCGAAGAACGGCCCGACCTCGTCGAGGAGGGCAGGCTGGCGCTGTCGATCGCCTATTGCCCCGAACGCATCCTGCCGGGCCAGATGGTCCGCGAGCTGGTCGAGAATGACCGCATCGTCGGCGGGCTCGCGCCCGAGGATTCGGCGCGCGCCAGGGCGCTGTACGAGACCTTCGTGCGCGGCGCGATCCTCGAGACCGACGCCAAGACGGCCGAGCTCGTCAAGCTGATCGAGAATGCCTATCGCGACGTCAATATCGCCTTCGCCAACGAGGTGGCGAATGTCGCCGATCCGCACGGCATCGATCCGTGGGAGGCGATTCGCCTCGCCAACCATCATCCGCGCGTCAATATCCTCAATCCCGGCCCCGGTGTCGGCGGCCATTGCATCGCCGTCGACCCGTGGTTCCTGATCTCGCACGAACCGGCCCGAACGCCGCTGATGAGCGCCGCGCGCCAGGTCAATGACGGCCGGCCCGAAGCCGTGCTGAAAAAGGTGCGCGAGGCGGCCGGGCGGGTCGGCGGCAAGAAGATCGCCTGCCTCGGCCTCGCCTTCAAGCCCAATGTCGACGATCTGCGCGAAAG
>JAIVHR010000312.1 GCA_020200935.1 Sphingomonadales bacterium | reverse complement strand
CCGACCAGCTCCTCTATCGGGCTCTCGACGATCTCGAACCCGACATCGATCTGCGTCGACGTGATATCCTGATATTCGACCTCCGCCTCGGCCAGCGCGGTCTTCTCCACCGGCGACCACATCACGGGTTTCGCCCCACGATAGACCTGGCCGCTCTGGGCGAACTTCAGGAACTCGTCGACGATCACGGCCTCGGCGTCGTAATCCATCGTCAGATAGGGCTTTTCCCATTCGCCCATGATGCCGAGCCGCTTGAATTCCTCGCGCTGCACATCGACCCATTTGGCCGCATAGGCGCGGCATTCGGCGCGGAATTCCTTCGCCGGAACCTCGTCCTTGTTGAGTTTCTTCGCGCGATATTGCTCCTCGATCTTCCATTCGATCGGCAGGCCGTGGCAGTCCCAGCCCGGCACATAGGGCGCGTCCTTGCCGAGCAGGCTCTGCGAGCGGACGACGAAATCCTTGAGCGTCTTGTTCAGCGCATGGCCGATATGGATGTTGCCGTTGGCATAGGGCGGGCCGTCATGGAGGATGAACTTCTCGCGGCCCCGCCGCGCCGCGCGCAGCTTCTCATAGAGCCCGGTCGCCGCCCACCGCTCGAGGATGCCGGGCTCCTTGTCGGCGAGCCCCGCCTTCATCGGAAAGTCGGTCTTCGGCAGGAAGACGGTGTCTTTGTAATCGGGGCGGTCGGACATTCGGCGCGATTTAGGGGGCGGGGGCGGGAGTGTCGAGTGTTTGTAGCCCCTCCTCTTCAGAGGAGGGGTTGGGGTGGTGACAGAGCGAGCGGCAGCGAGCGTACATGCGCAACATGATCATTCAGCTGAAAGAGGTGACAAGGGCATCGAGCCCTTATCACCTCTACACCACCCCTTGCCCCTCCTCTGAAGAGGAAGGGGGAGAGGGTCCGGTTGTCGCCCTCTCCCAAGGGGAGAGGGTTGGGTGAGGGGTTCCGCATTCTCGGCAAGGGCGGAACCCCTCATCCAACTCCGCCTAAGCTCCCCCGGATCAAGTCCGGGGTCCCAAGGCTCCGTATCCTTCTCCCCTTGGGAGAAGGTCTGGGTGGGAGGATTTAGTCTCTCAACGCCGGGCCGATATTCCAGATATCCTCGATCCAGATCGTGCCGGTGTAGGTCGCCGGTACCCTGGTCAACTGCTCGGCCTCGGTGATGCCGGTCGGCGGGTCGCCTTCGAGGCCCGGCCCGAAGACGATCATGCGGGTGTCGGCCGCGCGCATCCGGGCGATGAAGCGGTTGGGGAAGCCCCAGATCAGCAGCTGCCGGTTGAGCGGGATGGCGATCGTGCCGCCGCGGCAGCTTTCGGGCACCTGCCCGTACCAGCCCCAGGCGACATAATCGTCGGTGCAGCGGCGGGCTTCCTCGACGGTGAAGGCCCAGGCGCCGGGCACCAGCTCGCGGATCCGCTCGATCGGCGCGGCGGCGCCGTAAAAGCCGAAATAATCGACGATGTCGAGGCGCGGATCGCGGAGGATCTCGACTAGCCTGTCGGCCTGGCCGGGATCCTCGGAGCTCAGGCGGAAGAGGAAGCGCGGCCCGCGGACTTGCTCGACGAGATCGGCGACGGTCGGGATCAGCCCGACGCCCTTGCCGCGCAGCGGGTAGCTGTCGCCGCCGTCGGGCGTGTAGCCATGGCCGGCATCGAGCCGGCGGATTTCGGCCAGCGTCGCCTCACCGACCGGTCCCGTCCCGTCGGTGCGGCAATCGAGCGTCTCGTCGGA
>JAIVHR010000136.1 GCA_020200935.1 Sphingomonadales bacterium | reverse complement strand
GGCTAATGTCGAGGCCTACACCCATTATCTCAAGGGCCGGGAATTCTTCCACAATGCGACCAAGGCGTTCCTGCTGTTGGCACGCCGAATGTTCATCAAGGCGACCGAGGCCGACCCTTTATATGCGCGCGCCTATGCCGGGATCGCCAATTGCGATTGCGGCTCAATGGATGGTACAATGTCGCTCGATCGCCGGAAGAGATCCTCGCCACCGCAAGCAAGGCAATCGCTCTCGATCCCAATTTGTCGGAAGCGCACGCCGCGCGCGGGGTGGCGCTGGCTGACAGCAATCGCAGGGAAGAAGCGGCTGAGGCGTTCGAGCGAGCGCTGGAGCTCGATCCCAACAGCTTCGACGCCAACCTGTCATACGCCCGCTTTTGCGTCATTGACGACAAGCCCGATCGCGCACTCGAGCTTTATCTACGCGCGGTCGAGATACAGCCAGACGATTCGCAGGCGCCAATGCTTGCTTACATCGTCTTCCGCGCGCTCGGTCGGAACGAGGAGGCAGAGAAATATGGTCGGCTCGGTATAAAACGCGCCGAAGAGGCGCTACGGGCGCACCCCGAAAGCTCGAGGCCCGCACAGATCGGCGCGTGCGTCCTCGCCGGGATGGGCGAAAACGAACGCGCAATGGAGTGGCTGGAGCACGCGCTGGCGATCGATCCGGACGACAATAATACGCGCTACAACGCGGCCTGCACTTATGCCCAGATGGGAGAAATCGACCGCGCAATCGACATGCTCGAGATTTGGGGTGCTCATGCCGGAAGCGATCACATATCGTGGTTCAGGCATGACGCCGATCTCGAACCGGTGCGCACGCACCCGCGCTACGCCGGTCTGCTCGCCCGCCTCGACAGCGTGAAACCCACCGCTACAGTTTGATCGACCCGGCAATCTTCAGCAGCAGCCAGCGCGGCATGAAGCGGTGGGCTTGCGCGCCGGCCTTGTTGACCAGGCCGGGGATCGCCACCGCGCGGCCCTTGTCGAGCGCCTGCAGCCCTATCGCCACCACATCCTCCGAACGCGCGCTCAGCCGGTCGAACGCGCCTTTGCCCTTGAACCCCGCGACCGCGCCGAATTCGGTCCGGGTCGGGCCTGGGCAGAGCGCGGTGACCCGCACACCGGATTTGGCCACTTCCTCGTGCAGCGCCTCGCTGAAGCTCAGCACGAACGCCTTCGTCGCGAAATAGACCGCCATTCCCGGCCCGGGCTGGAACGCCGCGGTTGAGGCAATGTTGAGAATCGCGCCGGCGCCGCGCTCGACCATCGCCGGCAAGACCGCGTGGCTGAGTTCGACCAGCGCGCCGCAATTGAGGTCGATCATCGCCCTTTGGCGATCTGGATCGAGCTCGGCGAAACGGCCCCACAGGCCGAAGCCGGCGTTGTTGACAAGCATCGCCACCCGCTCACCATGAGCCTCGATGTCGGCCAGCAGCCGGTCCGCCGCGCCCGGCTCGCCAAGATCGAGCGCGACCGCGCGGGCATTGCCAATCTCGGCTGCGAGCGCCTCCAGCCGCTCCTTGCGGCGCGCCACCAGCACCAGCCGCTCGCCGCGGCCGGCTAGCTGGCGGGCGAACTCGGCGCCGAGGCCCGCGGACGCACCGGTGATGAGGGTGATGGGTTGGGTCATTTCACTTTCCCGAGCCCCTGCGGAGGCAGGGGCCAGACGCGCGCAAGCGCTCATAACGGCTTCGCCGGACTGGGACCCTGCCTTCGCAGGGGAACTAGCCCACGGACGCC
>JAIVHR010000188.1 GCA_020200935.1 Sphingomonadales bacterium | reverse complement strand
GGATAGTCCTGTCGGCAAGTGTCTGGCGGGTGCGTCATCGCAATATCGATACATGTCAGGGCGTTAACAAATTCCCACCAGCCTCCGCGACAACGAAAAAGGGCCGCGACGATACTTCCGCCGCGGCCCCGCCCCGTAACCGGAGACTGTCCGGATAGCCCGCCCGCTCAGGCGACCTTTTTCTCTTCCTCGTCCTCGGGATCGCGCAGCACATAGCCGCGGCCCCAGACGGTCTCGATGTAATTCTCGCCGCCCGAAGCGTTCGAAAGCTTCTTCCTGAGCTTGCAGATGAAGACGTCGATGATCTTGAGCTCGGGCTCGTCCATCCCGCCATAGAGATGGTTGAGGAACATTTCCTTGGTCAGCGTCGTGCCCTTGCGCAGCGAAAGCAGCTCGAGCATCGCATATTCCTTGCCGGTGAGGTGCACCCGGTTGCCGTCGACCTCGACCGTCTTGGCGTCGAGATTGACCGCCAGCAGGCCGGTCTTGATCACCGATTGCGAATGGCCCTTGGAGCGGCGCACGACGGCGTGGATCCGGGCGACCAGCTCTTCGCGGTGGAAGGGCTTGGTGACATAATCGTCGGCGCCGAAGCCGAAGCTGCGGACCTTCGAATCCATCTCGGCGATGCCCGACAGGATCAGCACCGGCGTCTGCACCTTCGACAGGCGCAATTTCTTCAGCACGTCATAGCCGTGCATGTCGGGCAGATTCAGATCGAGCAAGATGATGTCGTAATCATAGAGCTTGCCCAGATCGAGGCCCTCTTCGCCAAGATCGGTGGTGTAGACGTTGAAGCCTTCGGTATCGAGCATCATCTCGATGCTCTTCGCCGTGGTCGGCTCGTCCTCGATAAGCAACACGCGCATCGGCTTGCCCCCTCCGCTGTGGGTGCCGACCGGCTCATTGCCGATCGGCCATGCAATTCATTAACCATGAAGGGTATGGAGGCAAAAGGTTAAAGGCGGGTTAACTCCACGAGTCGCGCGGAGTGTGTCTTTCGGGACTCACCCGCCCGCGCGGCAAATTCGGGCCAGTCGACCGGCCAGGAAGCCCGCCAGCGCGTCGACCCGGGCCGGGCGGTGGCGCCCCGGCGGGCTCAACAGATGCAGTCCGCGCGCATCCTTCGTCCATTGCGGGAGCAGCGCGACGAGCCGTCCGGCGGCGATATCCTCGTCGACGAAAAAGCCCGGCAGCCGGGCGATGCCGAGCCCGGCGCGCAGTGCGGGCAGCATCGCATGTCGGGCACGGCGAGGTTGGTGTAGGTGAGGCAGGCATGGCCGGAAAGATCGACCGGATGTTCGGGCCGGCCGTGCTTTTCGATATAATCGGGCGAAGCGACGAGCGGCGAGAGGATGTCGCCGAGCCGACGCGCGCACAGCGCACTGTCGGGCAGGTTGGCGATCCGCACCGCGAGATCGTAGCCGCCGCCGATAATGTCGGTGCGCTCGTCCGAGAGATGCAGTTCGATGTGAATGCGCGGATGTTCGGCCTCGAACTCCGCCAGCGCCGGAGCGATATGGAGCACGCCCAGCGCCATCGGCGCGGCGAGCCGGATCGCGCCGCTCAGCTCGGCGGCGTCGGCGCGCGCCAGTTCCTCGGCCTCGCGGCCCATTTCGAGCAGCGCCTTCGCCTGGAGCGCGAGCGCCTTGCCGCTCTCGCTGAGCGCGACGCGGCGCGAGCTGCGGTGGAACAGCGTCGTGCCGTGCGCGGCTTCCAGTCGCGAGACGGCCTTCGACACCGTCGCCTTTGAAATACCGAGCGCTTGGGCGGCGGCGCTGAAGGAGCCGCGATCGGCGACGGTGGCGAAGATCGCCCAGGCTTCGAAATCGGGTAGGCTCATAATCGGAAACGATGCGTTTCGAACGTTTCTATTCCGGTCCGCATCGCAGACCCCTAATCTGGGTGTCAACGAGACTCTCAACCGTCTCGAAAGGAGTGAGAATGATGATCGACAAACGCCCCTTCGACAGCCTCGGCCATGCCGATCACGGTTGGCTCGATGCGCGACACCATTTTTCCTTCGCCGATTATCACGATCCCGAGCGGATGGGCTGGGGCCCGATCCGCGTCTGGAACGACGATACTATCCAGCCCGGCACCGGTTTTCCGCCGCATCCGCACAAGGACATGGAGATCATCACCTACGTGCGGACCGGCGCGATCACCCACGAAGACAGTCTGGGCAATCGCGGCCGTACCGAGGCCGGCGACGTCCAGGTGATGAGCGCCGGGACCGGCGTCCGCCACAGCGAGTATAATCTCGAGGATGAGCCAACGACTTTGTTCCAGATCTGGATCGAGACGGCGAAGCCCGGCGCCGAGCCCGGCTGGGGCGCCAAGCCCTTCCCCAGGGGTGATCGTTCGGGCCGCTTCGTGACGCTCGCCAGCGGTTTCGAGGAGGATACCGACGCGCTGCGCATCCAGACGCCGTCGCGCGTGCTCGGCGCTACGCTGAAGGCAGGCGAGAGACTCGATTACGCGGTGGGGGAGGGCCGCTATGCCTATCTCGTTCCGGCGACGGGCAGGCTCGCCGCCAACGATGTCGAACTCGATGCGCGCGACGGTGCCGCCGTCGGCGGCGGAACAAGCCTCTCGCTTCGTGCGCTCGAAGATACAGAGATCGTCCTCGTGGACGCTGCCTGAACCGATTGATTGCAAGGAACCCGACCGATGACCAAGCTGCTCGTGCTCTATTATTCCTCCTGGGCCATGTCGAATCGGTGGCCGAGGCCGTCGCCGAGGGCGCCCGCGAGGGCGGCGCCGAGGTCGACATCAAGCGGGTGCCCGAAACCGTGCCCGACAAGGTCGTCGAGAAGATGGGATACAAGACCGATCACGGCCATGCGACCGCCGAAGTCGAGGATCTCAAACATTACGATGCGGTGATCGTCGGCACGCCGACCCGCTACGGCCGGATGTCGAGCCAGATGGCGAGCTTCTGGGACCCGGACCGGCGGCCTCTGGCAGGAAGGCGCGCTGATCGGCAAGGTCGGTGCCGCCTTCACCTCGACCGCGACCCAGCATGGCGGGCAGGAACCATCGCCGGCGGCGACGGCAGCCGCCAGCCCGGCGAGGACGAACTCGCCGGGGCGCGCTATCTCGGCCGCCGCGCGGCGGAGACGGCGGCGAAGCTGTGCGGATGACTCCGGTTGCGATTTTCTGCTAATCGGCTTGTCGGGAGGCAAGGGAAATGCTGGCGAAATTCGACCTATGGTTGGTTCTGCCCATAGTCACGATATTCGCCCCGGCATGTAGCAACGCAGGCGACAATGCGCTGGCGACCGAATTGGCGACGGGCGGCGGCGGAGGCGAAACGGCCGGCGGTGATCTTCCTTTGGCCCAATGGCTGCTCGGCACCTGGGCCTATGCCTCCACGTGCGAAACGGACAACACCGTGACTTTCGCGGCCGACGGCACGCTCAGCGCCCACGCGGTGCGCGGCAGCTATCGCGTCCGGAATGATCATGTCGAAGAGACGCTTACCCATGAGGTCTACAACAATGGGGAGGGAGAGATTCCATTCGAGTTGCCGATCGAAGCTCGATTTCGCGTCGAGCGCATCGACGACGATAGAGCCATGTTCCATTTTGCAGACGGAGAAGCAGCCGCCGTGGTGCGCTGCGGCTAGTCTCCCATACCGCGATTCTGGCCAGGCATCTGAATAGCGCCCTTCCCCCAATCTGCGCTACCGGATAGCATGCGATAATGTTCGTCGAACCGCCTCTGACCGACGCCCTGATCCGCGGTGCGATCCTGACCGCCGCCGCGCTGGTGTGGGTGCTGCTGCTTTCGCGGATCGTCGGGCTGCGGTCCTTCTCCAAGATGACGGCGTTCGATTTCGTCGCGACGATCGCGACGGGTTCGTTGCTGGCGAGCGCCGCGATCGCCGCGAGCTGGACCGCTTTCGTCCAGCCGATGGTCGCTCTCGCCGCATTGTTCACCGTCCAGTTCGCTCTCTCCTTGCTGCGCCAGCGCTCGGAGCGGTTTCAGGGGATGATCGACAACCGCCCGCACGTGCTGATGCGCGGCGGGGTGATCGACGAGGAGGCGTTGCGGAGGACCCGGGTGGCGCGGTCCGACGTGCTCGCCAAGCTCCGCGAGGCGAACGCGACGAAACTCGACGACGTCTATGCGGTGGTGCTCGAAACGACCGGCGACATCTCGGTGTTGCATGCCAACGAGGTCGACCGGGTGCTGCTCGAAGGTCTCGGCAATCACGGCGACGTGCCCGAAAAGGCTGCTCGCCCCGAGGGGGGACGCCTTGGATCCTGACGGGCTGCCTGCCGATGCGGTCGAAGAGAGCCACCTCGCGGCGACCGGCCCGGGCGGGCAGAATGTCAACAAGGTGGCGAGCGCGATCCAGCTCCGCGTCGATGCGACCAAACTTGGGCTCACGCCGGCCGTCTATCGCCGTCTGAAGACACTCGCCGGCAGCAGGATGACCGACGAGGGTGTGATCGTGGTGACGGCGCGCAGCGAGCGCAGCCAGGAAGCCAACCGCCGCGACGCCTATGCCCGGATCGGGGTGCTGCTCGAAAAGGCGCACAAACCTCCGCGCAAACGCATCAAGACCCGCCCGAGCAAGGCCGCCAAGGCCAGGCGGATCGACACCAAGAAGGCGCGCAGCAAGCTCAAACAGGCGCGAAAGCAGCCCAAGCTCGATTAGGCGCTATGGCATCTCAAGGTTACCTGCGGCCCTTCAATCGGCTTGGCATGGTTGCGCGATTTCCATCCCTCTCCCAAGGGGAGAGGGCCGTGAACTCTTGGCGACGAAGGAGCTTAGAGTTCGCTGGGTGAGGGGTTCCTGCATATCGGCATGAGCGAAACCCCTCATCCAACTCCGACTAGCTTCGCTGCGCTCAGCAACTCTCCGTATCCTTCTCCCCTTGGGGGAGGGCTGGCTCCTGATTGCCGGTTCTTCCACCGGCGCCGCCGATCGCCTACATCCGTTGCATGCATGAACTTCTGATCAAGGAGGATGGCGACAAGGCGGGGCTGTATGCCGACCTCGTCAGGGCGCTCGACGCGTTGACCGAGGGCGAGCCCGATGCAGTCGCCAACATGGCGAATGCGGCGGCCTTGCTCTGGGAGTATCTGCCCGACATCAACTGGGCCGGCTTCTATCGGCTGGTCGACGGCGAGCTCGTGCTCGGACCCTTTCAGGGCAAGGCGGCCTGCATCCGCATCCCTGTCGGTCAGGGCGTCTGCGGCACCGCCGCCGAGACCCGCGAAACGCAGCTCGTCGCCGACGTCAACGCCTTCCCCGGCCATATCGCCTGCGATGCGGCTTCCGTGTCGGAGATCGTGGTGCCGTTGGTCGAAGGCGATCGGCTGATCGGCGTGCTCGACATCGACTCGCCGATCAGGAACCGCTTCGATGCCGATGATTGCAAAGGCTGCGAGGCGCTGGCCCGGCTTCTCGCGCCGCGAATCGCCGGTCGTTAACCCTGTTTTCGGCCGGAATTGGCTCAATTCGGGACATCGCCCGCGCTTTTGCGCGTGGCGCCAGTTCGCTGATACTGTTAAGAAAAGATGAAGACGCGTCCGTCCTCCGGCGGCGGCGCGCGCGGTCTATCGGGAGAGAACAGTCATGCGAACGCTTGTAATAATGGGGCTTTTGGCGTCGGCCGCGGTGATTCCCGCGGCATCTCAGGCGCAGACTTCCGAGTCGGCGGTGGCGCCCGGCCTGTCGATCGCGGCCGCCGGGCAACAAGCGGCCGGGATGAGCGTGCGGCGCGGCGGCGGCACGCATGTCCGCGGCGGCGGGCACCAGTTCCGCGGCGGACAGCATTTTCGCGGTGGACAGCATTTCCGAGGCAACTTCCGCGGCGGACACTCCTTCAGCCGGGGATCGCGTTTCGTGGTCGGCGGCTTTTTGCCGAGCTTCTTCCTCGCGCCGCGCTATTACGTCACCAACTATCCGGCCTACGGCCTCGCCAGCCCGCGTAGCGGCCATCGCTGGGTGCGCTATTATGACGACGCCTATATGGTCGACGATCGCGGCTATATCGCCGATTACCGCTACGGCGTGCCCTATGACGGCGGCGGCTATACCGACGACAGCTATTATGCCAACGACGGTCATTATGATGATCGCAACTATGGCGACCGCTATTACGAAGACCGCCGATATGAGCGCGACGAGCATCATTACGAACGCGACGACCGTTACAGCCGCGACGACCGCTATTGCGAACCCGGCTATCGCCGGAGCGGCGGCAGCGGGGCCGGCGCGGCCGTCGGAGCAATCGCCGGCGGCGTGCTCGGCGGGGTCGCCGGCAATCTGATCGCCGGACGCGGCGACCGCACCGAGGGGACTATCATCGGCGCCGGTCTCGGTGCCGTCGCCGGCGGCGCGATCGGCGCCGCGGCCGGGCGCGACGGCTATCGCTACGACCGCGATCGCGACTGCTATTATCGCGACGAGGGATACCGCGAGGATGTCGAATATCGCTATGACGACCGCGTTCCCGAATATGTCGGCGAGGGCCAGTATTATCCCGAAGGCGGCTATGAGCGGCGTGAGGAATATCGCGAAGTGCGCACCGGCTATGACTTCGATCATCCGCCGCAAGCGACCTACCGCCGTTCGCGCCCGTCCTATCACCGGCCCGCGCCGATGCCCTATCACCAGCCGGTCCGCACCGAGGTCTATGTCGGCGGCGGCGTGCCGCGCGTGACGACCCACGCCTCGGGCGGCATCGCCCAGAATGCGACGACCACCATCGTGCTCGGCGGCGGCGCCCCGGCCACGACCACGACGACGGTCGTCGAGGAGGAATATGAATATGTGACGCCGCAGCGCAGCTATCGCAGCAAGCGTCTGCGCCGCTGAGCCCTTCAGCCTGGGGGAGAGGAAACGGTCCGGGAAACCGGGCCGTTTCTTTTTTGCATCGACGGGGCCTTGCCCCGATCCGGCCCTATCCCAGTTTTTCGAGCTGCTCGAAGCTCAGTCCGCCCGGCACGATGATCACCGGGCAGGGCAGATCGCCGGCATGGGCGGCGAAATGTGTGACCAGCGCGCCGGGATTGCCGCCCGGCGCGGCGCCCAGCATCAGCCCGGCGATATCGGCGCTCTCGTCGATCGCCTTGCGCACCAGCTTGGCCGGGTCGCCGCGTTCGACGGTGATCACCGGCTCGACCCCGGTCGCCTCGACGAGTTCGCCGGCGGCCTGGGCGACCGCAGCTTCGGCGCGCAGCCGCGCCTCTTCCTCGAACGTCGCCTCGACCGCCGTCCAGTTGACGAATTCCTGTTTCGGGATTGGCGCCAGTATCTCGACCGTCCGGCCGAGCTTGATCGCCCGCACCGCGGCATAATGGAGCGCCGTGCGCGCTTCCTCGGTCTCGTCGATGACCACCAGATAGGTGCGCATGATGCCGATCCCCTGTCGCCGGCCAAGACTGCGCCAGATCGGCAGGGCTGGCAAGCGGCGCGGCTATCAGCCCGGCGCGCGAGGCGCTATGCTCGATCCGCAATCACAACGAGGGGAATATCCGATGAAGATCGTCATTTTCTGGCTCGTCGCGCTGCTGGCGCTCGCCTTCAACCTGTTCGCGGTCTGGGATCTGTGGGGCACCTTGAGCAATTTCGAGTCGCATCTCGCCGGCTATCCTCCCGAACTCGTCGCGATGATGCGCGATATTCCCGAATGGAGGATCGTCATGTGGGCGACCACCGTCTTCATCGGCGTGATCGGCGCGCTGCTGCTCGCATTGCGCCGGGCGATGGCCGAGCGGGTGTTGTGGACCGCGACGGCGCTGATGCTGGCCGGCCTCGTCATCGATTACACGATGTTCGACGGCGCGCGCGGCTACGGCCCCAACGGGATATTCTTCAACGCCCTGATCGTTGGCATCGAAGCCCTGTTCGCCCTTTACGCGCGCTGGGCGGCGCGGCATGGATTGCTGCGCTGATCCGCGCCCCAAGCCTTAAGGACTTCGAATGCCGATCGAACTCAAGATGCCCGCGCTTTCCCCGACGATGGAGGAAGGCACGCTGGCCAAATGGCTGGTTGCGGAAGGCGATACGATCACCGCCGGCGATCTGATGGCCGAGATCGAGACCGACAAGGCGACGATGGAGTTCGAAGCGGTCGACGAGGGGGTGCTGGCGAAGATCCTCGTCGCGGAAGGCACCGACGAGGTTCGTGTCGGGACGGTAATCGCGCTGATCGCCGAGGAAGGCGAGGACCCGGCCGATATCGAGGCGCCCAAGGACGGCGGGAAGGCGAAGGCCGAATCCGGGACTGCCGAACCCGAGGCTTCGGACACGAAAGAAGGATCGGAGGAGGAACGCCGGCAGGGCGACCGCCGCGAGGGTGAACGCCGCGAGGAGGACAAAGGCGGCGACGAGAATGGCGACGATCGCCGCGATGGCGAGCGGCGTGAGGGCGATCGCCGCGAAACCGCCAAGGCTCCGCCGGCGCCGGTTTCGGGCGGCGAAAGGATCAAGGCCAGCCCGCTCGCCCGCCGCCTCGCCGAGCAGCAGGGGATCGATCTCACGGCGCTTTCGGGCACCGGCCCCAAGGGGCGGATCGTCAAGTCGGATATCGAGGCCGCGACCGAAAAGGGCGCCGCGCCGGCGGCGGAGAAGGCGGCGCCTGCGCCCGCCGCCCCGGTCGAGCCCGGCGAAATCCCGCACGAGGTCGAGAAGCTCTCGAACATGCGCAAGACGATCGCGCGCCGCCTGACCGAGGCCGAGCAGACCGTCCCGCATATCTATCTCACCGTCGACATCCGCATCGATGCGCTGCTCGATCTCAGGAAGCAGCTCAACGCCTCGCTCGAGCCGCGCGGCATCAAGCTTTCGGTCAACGACCTGTTGATCAAGGCGCTCGCCCAGGCGCTGATCCAGGTGCCCGCCTGCAACGTCGCCTTCGACGGCGACAAGCTGATCAAATACGGCCGCGCCGACATTTCGGTCGCGGTCAGCATCCCGGGCGGGCTGATCACGCCGATCATCGCCGGTGCCGACGGCAAGTCGGTCTCGGCGATCTCGCAGGAGATGACCGAGCTCGCCGGACGCGCCAAGGAGGGCAAGCTCCAGCCGCACGAATATCAGGGCGGCACGGCGAGCATCTCCAATATGGGCATGTTCGGCATCAAGGCCTTCGACGCCGTCATCAATCCGCCGCAGGGCATGATCATGGCGATCGGCGCCGGCGCGAAGCGGCCCTACGTCATCGACGACAGCCTGCAGATCGCCACCGTGATGAGCGCCACCGGCAGCTTCGACCACCGCGCCATCGACGGGGCGGATGGGGCGCAGCTGATGCAGGCGTTCAAGCAGCTGTGCGAGAATCCGCTGGGGATGTTGGCTTGATCCAGTCGACCGAGACCGACATTAAGGCCCCGACGACGCGTTGGGGACATCAATTTGCGCAGGCAATTGGCTCCGGCGGTCTCGGCGGTGGACTGGCTGCCTTAGTTCTCGGTCCATTGATGTGGGTATGGGAGTGGTTCCATCCTCCAAATCTTGACGTCTTCGCGGGTGACACAGGGACCGAGGTCTTCGTTTATCTTACGACAATTGTGCTGGGCTTGGCTGCGGGCGCGATTTGGCTCAGCGTCCCAGTATTTTTGTGCTGGCAGCTCTATCAGCGAAGAATCTTGCCTGGCCAGCGATCATTTTTAGGTCTGCTGACTGTCGTCGGGCTAGGCATCGCTTTCGGCCTCAATGCCAATAGCCATCTACCGCTTTATGACGGCGTTTGGCTCATCCACTTCGGCACAGCGGCGATATGCGCGGGCGGTGTGCGTATTTGGCTTGAGCGCGATGCCTGATACCTTGCCCTCCACTCCGCCTCTCATCCGCGTGACGGCGATGCCGGCGGACCTCAACCCCTACGGCACGATCTTCGGCGGCTGGATCATGGGGCGGCTGGCGCTGGCGGCGGGGTCGCTCGCTTCGCGCCATTGCGGCGGGCAGGCCTCGGTCGTCGCGGCGGGCGATTTCAAATTCACCAGGCCGGTCGTCGTCGGCGACGAATTC
>JAIVHR010000187.1 GCA_020200935.1 Sphingomonadales bacterium | reverse complement strand
CTGTCGAGGAGCCGCCCTGCGGCGAAATGCCGGGCAGGCGAATGTCGATCCCGCCGCCGAGCTCGCAGGCGATGGTCAGCACCGGTGCCTGCCCCTCCTCGCCGAACCGGGCGAGGCGTTCGCCGTCGACGGTGGCGACTGTCCAGTCGCCCGGCGTCATCGGGCCGCTGGTGTTGATCTGGCCGGGCGAGGTCGCGGCGACGATATCCTCTTCGGCATCGCCGCGTCCCTCATTGGCCAGCCGGTCATATTCCTGCTGCGCCGCCTGCGCCGCCTGGCGCGCCTCCTCCGGCGTTTCGCTGCGCGCGCAGGCGGCGAGCGTCAGCGGCAGCGCGAGCAGGAGGATCGGCAGGACGGATGTCGGCATGTTTTTCATGCCCTATCAATGGGGCGCGGCTGCGCGGAGATCAAGCGCGGATCAAGCGGGCCGGCTTCATATGCCGCCCACGCGGCGAGGAAATCGCGGCGGGATTTCGGGCCGTAGGCGCCTTGGCCGCGCAACGGGATACGGCGCGGCGATGTTCCGACGAAGCCGGCGTGGACAGTTTATTCATTTCGGCGGCGAAATGGGCTATGGGGCTGCCGAAGGGGGAAGACATCATGGACACAACCGATAGTGAAATTGCGCCGATGGTCGCCGATCGCACGCCCGTCCATCTGTGGATCGTCGGCGTGCTGGCGCTGCTGTGGACCGGTTTCGGCGGCTTCGACTATCTGATGACGATGACCAACAACGAGGCCTATCTGGCGCAGTTCACCGAGGCTCAGCGCGATTATTTCCAGAGCTTCCCGGGCTGGGTAATGGCGGCCTGGGCGTTCGGCGTCTGGGGCGGCGTCGCCGGATCGATCCTGCTGCTGCTGCGCAGCCGCCATGCGGTCACCGCCTTCGCGATCAGCCTCGCCGGACTCGCCGCGAGCTCCGCCTATCAGTATCTGCTCGACGACACCGATCTCTCGGCGATCATGCCCGAAAACATGCAATATATGGTCTGGGCGATCTGGATCGTCGCGATCCTGCTGCTCGTTTACGCGTGGCGCCAGCGGCGGAGCGGCGTGCTGCGGTAGAGAGCGGGTCACTCATTTGCGACGAAGGGTGTTGCTGGCCCGACCGAGCCAGAATTTTCCATCTTTCGGCGCGCTCCACGGGTCGACAAGATCCCAGCGCTTGCCGGCACACCGGTCGCCGTCGAGCGTTGTCGCCAGATGCTGTTTGACGCGGCGGCGGAGTCTGCGGGCGGCTTTCTTCTTCCACGCGTGATCGCTTTTGGCGGTGGTGAATCCGACAAGGGGTGTCTTGCGGCGCGAACGCGACATGGCTGATCCCTTGCGAAGCCGCAAGTCGTCAGCCGAGTCGGGATCGATTCGGCTGCTCGCGGCTAATGCCGCAAGCGGTTGGATTGGCGGTGATGATTCATGCTGCGCGTTTCGATGCAACGGGACTTGGTTCGGGAATGACCAAGCCGTCTTCCTTCGCCGTATCAAGCCAAAGCTGCATTGCGATCTGGACTTCGCTCAGCGCTTCCTCCGGTGTGTCGCCATGCGCCGAACAATATTGCAGGTCTGGAACGTTCGCGATCCAGCGGTCATCCTCGTCGGACCAAAACAGGTCGATATGATAGCGTGGGGTGGTCACGCATCGGATTGTAGCTGATATTTCTGCACGAGCGCAAGAAACTGGTCTACTTGGTAGCTATTGGCATCCCCGCCCTTGGGCTGGATCACCAAACGCGCGGGGACGACGCGGTGACGATAAATGCGATGGCTTCCCGATGTCCGCCTGTGTTCGAATCCGAACGCTTCCAGCAACTTCGCAAAATCGCGGAACGAGATCGTCCCGGCCGATCCGGCGATTAGACGCTCATAGAGTTTGGCGGGCTTAACCATCGCTCTTCCTTTCGACGCCACTTCGTAGCCTACCATTAGCTACGGTTGAATCGCGCCAACCGGAAACCCGGACCGGGTTCGGTCAGCCGAACAGCTTGGTGGAAGCGTCTATCGCGTTTGGTTACCGCCGTCAGAATCCCGAAGGCGTTCGGTCGGCCTACCCCATCTTCCGCTGCGTCTTGCCGTAGCGCAGCTTGCGCGTCCCGGGCCGCCCCTCTTTCGCGCGACCCTTCGGCGCGGCCTTGTGCTCTTCGCTCGGGAGGCCGAGTTCGTCGGCTTCGAGCTTGCGGATCTTGTCGCGCAGCCGCCCGGCTTCCTCAAACTCCAGATCCGCCGCCGCCGCGCGCATGCGTTGTTCGAGGTCCTCGATATAGGCGCGGAGATTGTGGCCGACGAGTTCGGGCCGCTCCTCGTCGCCGGTGTCAACCGTCACCCGGTCCCGCGACGAGGCATGCGCGATGATGTCGGCGATGTTTCGCTTGATCGTCGTCGGCGTGATGCCGTGTTCCGCGTTATATTCGAGCTGCTTCTCGCGCCGCCGGTCGGTTTCGGCCATGGCGCGTTCCATCGATCCGGTGATGCGGTCGGCATAGAGGATGACGCGCCCCTCGACATTGCGCGAGGCGCGGCCGATGGTCTGGATCAGGCTGGTCTCCGAACGCAAAAAACCCTCCTTGTCGGCATCGAGGATCGCGACCAGCCCGCATTCGGGAATATCGAGCCCCTCGCGCAGCAGGTTGATGCCGACCAGCACGTCATAGACGCCGAGCCGAAGATCGCGGATCAGCTCGATGCGCTCCAGCGTCTCGACGTCCGAATGCATATAGCGGACGCGCAAGCCGGCCTCATGCATGAATTCGGTCAGATCCTCGGCCATCCGCTTGGTCAAGGTGGTGACCAGGGTCCGATAGCCCTTTTTCGCCGTCTCGCGGCATTCGTTGATGCAATCGTCGACCTGCTCCTCGACCGGCCGGATCGTCACCGGCGGATCGATCAGCCCGGTCGGGCGGATCACCTGCTCGGAGAAGACGCCGCCGGTCTGCTCCATCTCCCACGGCCCCGGCGTCGCCGAGACGCAGACCGTCTGCGGCCGCATCGCGTCCCATTCGTTGAAGCGCAGCGGCCGGTTGTCGATGCAGCTCGGCAGGCGGAAGCCGTATTCGGCGAGCGTAATCTTGCGCCGATGGTCGCCGCGCGCCATCGCGCCGACCTGCGGGATCGTCTGGTGCGATTCATCGACGAAGAGCAAAGCATTCTCGGGCAGATATTCGAACAGGGTCGGCGGCGGTTCGCCGGGGAGGCGGCCGGTCAGGAAGCGGCTGTAATTCTCGATCCCCGCGCAGCTCCCGGTCGCCGCGATCATCTCGAGATCGAAATGCGTGCGCTGTTCGAGCCGCTGCGCCTCGAGCAGCTTGCCCTCCTCCTGCAGCTCCTTGAGCCGCACCTCGAGTTCGCGCCGGATCGCCTCCATCGCCTGCTTCATCGTCGGGCCCGGCGTCACATAATGCGAATTGGCGAAGACCTTGACCCGATCGAGCTTCGCCCCCTTCTTGCCGGTCAGCGGATCGAACTCGGCGATCTCCTCGACCTCGTCGCCGAACATGCCGATCCGCCAGGCCATATCCTCATAGTGGCTCGGGAAAATCTCGAGGCTGTCGCCGCGGACCCGGAAATTGCCGCGCGCGAAGGCATGGTCGTTGCGCTTGTATTGGAGCGCGACGAGCTTCCTGATCAGATCGCGCTGGTCGACCGTCTCGCCCTTCTTGATCGAGAAGGTCATCGCCGAATAGGTCTCGACCGAGCCGATGCCGTAGAGGCACGAGACCGATGCGACGATCAGCACGTCGTCGCGTTCGAGCAGCGACCGGGTCGCCGAATGGCGCATCCGGTCGATCGCCTCGTTCACGCTCGATTCCTTTTCGATATAGGTGTCGGAGCGCGGGACATAGGCTTCGGGCTGGTAATAATCATAATAACTGACGAAATATTCGACCGCGTTGTTCGGGAAGAAGCTCTTGAATTCCCCGTATAATTGCGCGGCGAGGATCTTGTTCGGGGCGAGCACCAGCGCCGGCCGCTGCAGCGCCTCGACGACCTTGGCCATGGTGAAAGTCTTGCCCGAACCGGTGACGCCGAGCAGCACCTGCGTCGCCTCGCCGTCGCGCATCGTCTCGACGAGTTCGGCGATCGCGGTCGGCTGATCGCCCGAAGGCTCATACTCGGCGACCAACTCGAATCGCTTGCCGCCCTCGGCCTTCTCGGGCCGGTCGGGCCGGTGCGGTGTGAAGCCTTCGTCTGTTGCGGGCTCGTCCAGGCCCGTGCGGATCGCGATCGCCATCGCCGGTATATGGGGGAGGAGGCGGCCGTTGTCATCCGGCCCGGGGGCGAGACCGGACGGCGGGTTGCGGCGCGCCGCAGCCTCGTTATGCTTGCCGCACGGATCGCCTTTACCAGTACCACCCCGGGAGATTTTCCATGCAACCGAAACGTTTCGCCGCGCTTGCCGCGACGGCGCTTTGCGCGCCGGTCGCGTTCGCCGCGATGCAGGCGCCCGATACGCAGCTCGCCGAGATGGCGACGGGCAAATGGCGCTCGACGATCGAATTCACCGAATTCGACATTCCGGGCCTGCCGCCGTCGGTCGCCGGCATGGTGCGCTCGCAGCTCGGCCGCAGCCAGACCACCGAATATTGCGTCACCCCCGATGATCTCCGGCGCCCGAGCGCCGATGCGATGGGCGGCGAAGGCGCCGAAAATTGCGAATATGAGGATTGGAGCTATCGCGGCGGCGAGATGCGCGCGGTGCTCGTCTGCGAGATTCCCGGCCAGGGCCGCGCGCGGATGGAGATGACGGGCACGGGAACGCCGACCACCTATCGCTCGACGATAGCGAGCGAAATGTCGGGCACCCAGATGGGCACGATCCGGATGAACGGCACCGTTACCGGCGAGCGGATCGGCGATTGCTGAGCGATTGTCGGCAAGCCGTTGCCAGCGGCTCCGGCTTGGGGCACTATCCCTTGCGAAGCCGGGATCGGCGAACGGGGAATTTTATATGCGATATATTCTATGCGGACTTGCAGCGGCGACGCTGATCGGCGGCTGCTCCGGCGGCAGCGACGAGGGCGTCGAGCCCGGCGAATGGGAATTCAGCGTCAGCGCCACCGGCTTCGAAGCACCCGAAGCGCCCGAGGCCACCCGACAGGCGATGCAGTCGTCGATGGAATCGACGGCGGCGCAAACCATGACCCAGTGCATCACGCCCGAGCAGGCCCGCAATCTCGACACCGATCTCGGCACGCTTTCGGGCAACGACAATTGCGAGATCACCGAATCGGTGTTCGAAGGCGGGACGATTCGGGTGCGCGGCACTTGCGCCATTCCCGGCGCACCGGAGCCGGCGGAAATGCGGATGGACGGCACCTACGACCGGACCAGCATGAGCATGGATATCGATATGGATATGACCGTGCCGCAGCTCGGCCCGGTAACCACGCAGGCCCGGATGGAAGCCGAACATAAGGGCGAATGCGAGGCCTGACCGCCGGACGCCGGGGCCCGGGCGCCGCGGCGGCGAGCGGGATTTTCACCGGCAAGCGCATCGGCGACTGCTGAGCGATTGTTTGCAAGCCGTTGCCAGCGGCCGCGGCTTGCGGCACAATCCGTCGCGGAGCCGGGATCGGCGAGCGGGGGATTTTTCATGCGACATATTCTGTACGGACTGGCGGCGGCGACGCTGATCGGCGGCTGCTCCGGCAGCGGCCCGGACGGCATCGAGCCCGGCGAATGGGAAACCACCGTCACCTTCACCGAGATCGACATAGAGGGCATGCCCGAGGAGCTCGCCGCGATGCTGCGCGAGCAGATCGTCAACCAGCCGCAGACCGACAGCGACTGCATCACCCCCGAACAGGCGGCCGATCCCCAGGGCCAGCTGCTGGTACCGGACGGCGCCGGCGAGGAATGCACGTTCGACGAATCGGTTTTCGAGGGCGGCCGGATCGCGATCCGCGGCAGCTGCACCGGCCAAAGCGGCGATGAGCCCGGCCAAATCTCGCTCACGGGCAGCTACACCGCGACCTCGATCGATGCCGAGATCTCGGTCGAGGGAACCGATTCGACGATGGGCGACATGCGCATGACCGGCAATTTCACCGCCGAACGAACCGGCGAATGCAGCGCCACCGAATCGGCCGAACCGCCGGCCCAATCAGAATCCTGACCATCACGAAAGGCTCGATCGATGAAAAAGCTGATCCTGTTCGCGGCCGCCACGCCGCTCGCCCTCGCGGCCTGCTCGGGCGGAGAGGAAAGCGCCGATGCCGACGGCGACGGCGAGATCACCGGCGAAGAAGCTCGCGCCCAGGCCCGCAATATCCGCATGGAGCCCGGCGAATGGGAGGTGACGACCCGGCTCACCGAGATCGACTCGCCGGGCATGCCCGAAGCCGCGCGGGAGATGATGCGCGAACAGATGGGCCGCTCGACCACCTACAATCACTGCATCACCCCCGAACAGGCGGCCAATCCCGAAGGCGAAATGTTCGGCGGCGAAGACGAGCAGAACTGCACCTACAGCGAATTCACCATGTCGGGCGGCAATATTCTGGTCGAAGCGACCTGCCAGCCGGAGGGTATGGGTGGCGAAATGACGATGCGCATGGAAGGCAGCTACACGCCGCGCGAATATGACATGACGATGGGCATGACAACGACCGGTACGCCGATGGGCGACATGACGATGAGCGGCGAGACCACCGGCCGCCGGATCGGGGAATGCAGCGAAGAGGGCGGCGAGTAGGAGCGCGAGGGGCACGAGAATAGCAGATCCTCCCCAGCGCGAAGCGCGTTGGGAGAGGGGAACCGCCGAAGGCGGTGGAGCGGGTTGCGAGGCGCAGCCGAGCTCCCGCCGCGGCCCAAGCGGCTAGCTGATGGTTGGTCGCGATGCCCCTCCACCATTCGATTTCGCGAATGGTCCCCCTCCCCTGACGGCCTTCGGCCGGGGAGGATCTGCTATTCTCGTGCCCCTCGCGCTCCTACTCGCCGCCCTCTTCGCTGCATTCCCCGATCCGGCGGCCGGTGGT